>DATGEL010000040.1 GCA_035310145.1 Dehalococcoidia bacterium | reverse complement strand
TGCCCGGCCAGCGCCGCCGCCACGGCATCCGAGGCGCGCACGAAGACGCAGAAGAGCGAGTCGCCCTCGCCGCGCGGACGCACGACGACGCCCGCGTGCCGCTCGAAGACGGCGGTGAGCAGCGCGTCGTGGCGGGCCATGGCCCGGTGCATGGCGGCGGGGTGCTCCTCCCACGACCGAGACGAGCCCTCTATGTCCGTAAAGAGAAACGTGATCGTGCCGGTCGGAAGCGCGGCCATACGGACAGGCTCCGAACGCTACGCTCAGCCGATATTGCTCGACCTGCCGCGCATAGTGTAGCGACTCGGGCGACACGCCGTTCCCGATCTGGCCGAAGTGTGATCCTGGGCGTCCCGGGTTGCGTGCCGGCCGAAAAGCGTCGCCTCGCTCCGCACCCCGCCCGTTGCGGGCGATCTATCGGGAGATCGGCCGATACCCCTCGCGTTGCGATTCGCGCTAGGATGGGTCGGTGAGCGGGATCGAGGAACACTACCGCAGCGTCGCCGGCTACCGCACGCACTTCGTCGTCGCCGGCGAGGGGCCGCCGCTGGTGCTGGTGCACGGCGTCGGCGGCTCGCTGATCAGCTATCAACGCAATATCGCGGAGCTGGCCGCGGCTGCCCGCGTCTACGCCCTGGATCTGCCCGGCCACGGCCTTTCCCCCGCGCCCGACGCCGCCTACCGCGTGGAGGAGGGCGGCGCCTTCGTGCGCGCCTTCGTCGAGGAGGTCTGCGGCGAGCCGGCGAACCTGGTCGGCCTCTCCGCCGGCGGGCTGATGTGCGCCCTCGCCGCCGCCGAGCAACCGCAACTCGCCAGGCGGTTGGTGCTGGTCAGCAGCGCCGGCTTCGGCCGCAACGTCAGCTGGCCGCTGCGTATGCTCACGCTGCCTTTGGTCGATCGCTTCGTGGAGACGCCCACGCCCGAGCAAGTGCGCGGCGCCCTCGAACGGCAGGTCTACGACCCGGCGGCGATCACGCCCGAGCTGGTGGACGCCGTGTATCAAGTCTGGCGCCAGCCGGGCAACCGCCGCGCCTTTTTGCGCAGCCTGCGCAGCAACATCACGCTGCTGGGCGTGCGGCGCTGGCGGCGGCATCTGCGTATCGCCTCGAAGCTGGCGCTGCCCGTGCTGATCGTCTGGGGCAAGAACGACCGCACGATTCCCGTGCGCCATGCCCACCGCGCCGTGAAGCGCGTGGCCGGGGCGCGGCTGCACGTCTTCGAACGCTGCGGCCACATGCCGCCCTTCGAGCAGGCCGCCGAGTTCAACCGGCTGGTGGCCGAGTTTTTGGGCTGAGCCGCCGTGCCGAGGGCGGCGGGCGAAAGCGAGCGGCGCCGTGGCGCACCTGACCTGCGCGGACGTGCTGGAACACATCGGCGAGACGCCGCTGGTCGAATTGCGCCATCTTGACCTCAAGCCCGGCGTGCGCCTGTTCGCCAAGCTCGAAGGGCAAAACCCGACGGGCAGCGTCAAAGACCGCATCGTGCGGCGCATGCTGCTGGTGGCGCGGCGCGAGGGCAAGCTCACCCAGGGCGCCACGATCGTCGAGGCGACGACGGGCAACACCGGCATCGCCCTGGCGATGATCGGCCGTCAGCTCGGCTACACCGTCAAGGTCGTGGTGCCGGAGAACGTCTTCCCCGAGATCGGCGACCTGCTGCGCGTCTACGGCGCGGAGATCATCTGGGTGCCCGCCGAAGCCGGGATCAAGCGGGCGATGGAGCTGGCACGCGAGCTTGCGCGCGAGCGCGGCTGGTTCATTCTCGACCAGTTCGCCAACGAGGAGAACAGCCGCGCCCACTACGAGGGCACCGGCGCCGAGATCCTGGCCGACCTGCCGGGCGTCGATATCTTCGTCGCCGGCCTGGGCACGGGCGGCACGATCATGGGCACCGGCCGCCGGCTGAAAGAGGCGAACCCGCACACCAAAGTCGTGGCAGTCGAGCCACACCCGGGCAACTTCGTGCAGGGCTTGAAAAGCCTGCGTGACGGCTACATCCCGCCGATCCTCGACCTGGCGATGCTGGACGGCCGCGTGCTGGTGCGCAGCCGCCACGCCTTCAGCCATGCCTACGCGCTGATCCACCGCGAGGGGATCTTCGCCGGCGTCTCGGCGGGGGCGGTGCTGCACGCGGCGCTGAAGTTCGCCAGCCGCATCGAGTACGGCAACATCGTCTGCCTCTTCGCCGACGCCGGCTGGAAGTACCTGGGCACCAGCATCTGGAACGCGCCGCCGCCCGAGCAGCACGACGACGACACGATGGACGACGTGATCTGGTGGTGACGGAGGGAACAGGGCATCGAGGGCGTAGGGTGTAGGGCGTAGCAAGAACTCCCCTCCCCCAGGATTGGGAGAGGGGCAGGGGGTGAGGGCCGACGGGCAGGGGTGAGGGCCGACGCGCCAGGGGGTGAGACCACCGCTGCGGACAGATCGATTGTCGCAGAGCCTGCAGCGGATCGCAACCGTGTGCAGGGGCGGCCAGCGTGCCGCAGTGGGCGCAGGCTACGCCGCGCGGACTCGCTCAGGCTCGTGCGGACGCGCTCGCGTCGCTGCTTTCCTTGCCATGTCTCCCCGCCGGGGCTAAGCTCACCAGGTATGGCGTCAGAAACTACCCAACTGGTCTACGACGACCTCACCCGCGCCCCGGGTGAGGTCATTGCCGGTTTGCGCGCCGCGCTGCTGGCGGGCGAAGCGTGGTTCACGGCGCTGCTGCGCGCGGTGCAGCGCTGGCGTGTGCCCGTGGAAACGGTGGGCGAGCGGCACTACGTCTACCTGATCGGCGGCGAGGCGTTCGACTGGCTGCTGCTCGCCGAGCGGCTGCTTGATGCGGTGACGGACCTCGTGCCCGCCGTGGAGCGCGAGGATCTGATCTTCCACGGCCGCGCGCCCGTGCGCCTGGATACGGAGACGCTGAAGCGCGGCCTCGGCCCGGTCAAGTACCGCGCCCATCTCAACCATCACTACGGCATCACGGTGGAAGAGGCGCTGCAGCTCGCGGTGGACGAGGACGTGCAGAAAGAGGTGCGCTGCCGCGCCTGGGGCTTCGACGCCCGCACGGACGAGACGGCCTTCCAGCGCATCTATCAGAAGCCGCGCGAGTGGCTGCTGGCGCTCTTCCGCGAACAGCGCGGCCTGCCGCACGGCGAGCGCACGAGCTTCGGCGAGCAGCGCGAGTTCACCTACTGGCTGTTCAAGTACCGCCTGCGCCAGTGCGACCGCGCCAAAGTCGCCAGCGACACACGCCGCGGCCTCGCCCGCCTGGCCCAGCTCGACGCGCTGCGCCAGCCCAACACGCCGGCGCTCGAGCACGAGATGCCGACCGAGTTCATCGACCTGCCGCACTAAAACAGTTTCGGACTCGCCTTATCCACGTATTTCACGATCGGGATGTCGCTCAGATGAGGCCTGGAGGTCTTATCCGCGACACCGCCCGCCGGCAGCTGTGGCGCCACAGTGAGGCCGAACGGCGGCAGCAGATAGCCCTGCACCTCCGCCTCCGCGGCGCTGGGCGGCTGTTGTACGAAGGCGCCGGCCTTGTTTCGCGTCCTGGCTCGTTCGCTCAACATTCACCTTCTTTAGATCGTGCGATCGTGTGCTCCTGAAGCGGGTATACCAGGTCCGCCCGGCCGGCGCTGTCGACGATTTCACCCCGGGTGATGAAGCTGCCGACAGACACGGCGGGCGCCAGAACATCGTTCTCGGTACCATGGCTGCGGAGCGCGGCCGCCGGCGCCGGCCACAGCCGCGTGCGAGGGCAGCACAGCAGCAGGAGCCGATGGCCGCACCGCCTTCCACTGATGACGCCGATAGCGCCGATCAGGCGGCGTGGCCCGCCGAGCCACCGGCAGCGCCGTCCGCCGGCGGCCATGCGCGGGCGCTCACGCTCGCCTCGGCGATCGTGGCGGCCACGTATTTCGGCAGCCGCGTGCTCGGCGCCCTGCGCACCACGGCGATCGCCCACGCCTTCGGCACGCCACCCGAGCTGGACGCCTACTACATCGGCAACCGCATCCCCGACCTGCTCTTCCAGGTGATCGCCGGCGCCACGCTGGCCTCGGCCTTCATTCCCACGTTTGCCCGCGTGCGCAGCCGCCGCGACGAGGAGGCATCCTGGCGGCTGGCCAGCGCGGCGCTGAACCTGGTCACGCTGGTCACGGCCTTGCTCGCCGTCGTCGCCTTCGTGCTGGCGCCGAAGCTGGTGCCGCTCACGGCGCCGGGGCTGGGCGACAGCGTGGGCCGCGGGCCGGAGATGCGGGCGCTGGCCGTCAAGCTCACGCGGCTGATGTTGGCCGCGCCGATCATCTTCGCGATGAGCGGCATGGTTTCGGGCATTTTGAACGCACGGCGGCGCTTCTTCCTCAGCGGCATGGCGCCGATGCTCTACAACCTCGGCATCATCGGCGGCGCGTTGCTCTACGGCTTCGTCGGCGGCAGCGCCCGCTCGGGCGTCACGCTGCTCGCGATCGCCACGGTGATCGGCGCGGGCGGGCACCTGCTGGTGCAGCTGCCGGGGCTGGCGCGCGTGGGCATGCGTTACTACGGCACGCTGGGGCTGCGCGACCCGGCGGTGCGCGAAGTCGTGACGCTGATGCTGCCGCGCATGCTGGGGCTGGCGGCGGTGCAGATCAACTTCGCCGTCTCCAACTTCTTCGCCTCGCAGATGGCGGCCGGCACCGTCTCCAGCCTCAGCTACGCCTGGTCGCTGGTGGTGCTGCCGCTGGCCCTCGTCGGCCAGGCGATCTCCACGGCCGTCTTCCCGCACATGGCCGACCAGGCGGCGGACGACGACCACCACGAGCTGCGCAACACCCTGGCGCAGGCGCTGCGCATCATCGTCTTTCTCACCATCCCCGCCACGCTCGGGCTGGTCGTGCTGCGCGTGCCGGTCACCTCGCTGCTCCTGCAGCACGGCAGCTTCACCGCGCGCGACACGGGCATCGTCGCCACGGCGCTCCTGTTCTACAGCCTGGGCCTCGCCTCGCAGGCGCTGATCGAGATCCTGAGCCGCGGCTTCTACGCGCTGCGCGACACGCGCACGCCCGTCTTCTTCGCCGTGTTGAGCATGGCGCTGAACCTCGGCTTCAGCCTGCTGCTGCGCGGGCCGCTGGGCTACCGCGGTCTGGCGCTGGCGCTCTCGCTGGCGGTGACGGTGGAGGCGGCCTCGCTGTTCTGCGTCCTGCGGGTGCGCATCGGCGGCCTGCAGGAGCGGGCGCTGCTGTGGACGGCGGCGCGGGCGATCGTCGCCGCCTGGGTGATGGCGGTGGCCGTGGCGGCGGCGATGGTCTGGGCGCGGCACACCGGCCTCTTTGCCGACCGCCGCGGCGTGCGCTACCTGTTCGAAGCCGTCGTCGGCATTCCCATCGGGGCGCTGGCCTTCTTCGCTGTGGCCGCGCTCACTGGCTCGGAGGAGATGTGGATGCTGCTGCGGCCGCTCTGGCGGCGGCTGGCGCCGGCCGCTCGTTCGTAGCGAGCGTACAGGGGATCCGAGTCCCGCTCGAATTGCGGTGTGATCGGCTGCCGGAGTATGGGGTATATGGGGTATAATGGAGAGGTAGCAGGCAACGGTGCCGCGCGGGCGACGCCTGGCGTCGCCCTTTCTGATCTATGCGGGCCGCGGTGGCCCCGGGTTTCGGAGGAAGTCTTGAGTCCAGTCGATCGAACGCTGGTGTGCCGGGATTGCGGACGTGAGTTCGTCTTCACGGCGGGAGAGCAGGAATTCTATGCCAGCAAAGGGTTAACGAACGACCCCGTGCGCTGCCCCTCGTGCCGCTCGGCGCGTAAATCCTCGCAAACGCACAACAGTTTCGATGCCCCGGAGGATAACGGGTACGTTCGCTACGGCACCTTCGCCAGCTACGGCGGCCGCACGCCGCGCCAGATGCACCCCGCTTCGTGTGCCGAGTGCGGCCAGATGACCGAAGTGCCCTTCGTGCCCCGCGGCGACCGGCCGGTCTATTGCAGCAACTGCTATAACAAGATCCGCGCCGCCCGGCAGTAGCCTCCGCTAAAACCGCACAGCCAAACAGCAGCACGGCCGCGAGCATGCGCGGCCGTGCTGCGCTATGACGCGGCTGGCAACGGCCCGCCGCTATGCACCACCTCGACGTTGCGCCCGGCCAGCTCGTTGCACTCGGCGCAGTACCAGCGCAGCCGCACCGCGTGGCCGCACGTGGTGTGCCGGCGCGCGGGCACGGAGCCGGCCGGCGCGAAGCGCGCGCCCCAGTCGGCGATCGCGCCCAGGATCGGGTCGAGCGCCCGGCCCTTCTCCGTCAGCACGTACTCGGCGCGCGGCGGGTGCTGGCTGTAGAAGCGCCGCGTGACGACGCCGTGCTCTTCGAGCTGCTTCAGCCGATCGCCCAGCAGGTTGGTGGGAATGCCGTGCAGCGACTGCTGGAACTCGGCGAAGCGGGTCTTGCCGAGGAAGAGGTCGCGCACGATCAGCAGCGTCCAGCGGTCGCCGAGGATGTCGAGCGTGTTGGCAACTACACAATCCTGTCCGTAGCTCTTCATCTGCGCCGTCCTTCCACGCGCAAGGATAGCGCACTCGCTTGACTTCCTCAAGTGACCGGTATTGGCCGCACTCCGTCAGCGGAACGGCGTGGGCGTTGGCGAGGCGCGGCGCGTGGGCAGCGGCGGCGGGGGCGGCGGCGTGCCGGGGTTGATCGCCGGGCCGGCGTTCCTCGTCTTGTTGTTCGAGCCACCGCAGGCCGCGGCCAGCAGCACGGCGGCCACGGCAAGGCAGTGGAGGGCGCGTTTCATCCTTCGACTCCGCGGGCGGGTTTGCACCGGCGTTCAGGCCATGTACCAGCCGCCGTCTACATTGATCGCCTGGCCGGTGATGTAGGCCGCGGCCGGCGAGGCGAGGAAGGCCGCCAGCGCGCCGATGTCCTGCGGTGTGCCGCGGCGCAGCGCCGGGATTTCGCGCCGCACGAACTCCTCGGTCGAAAGCGGTGCGCCGGTGAAGTCGATGCGCTGCAGCGGGTCGGGCCGCGCCTGCGCCCGGTCGGTGTCGATGATGCCGGGGCAGATCGCGTTGACGGTGATCTGGTGCTGCGCCAGATCCAGCGCCAGCGAGCGGGTGAGGCCGATCAGGCCGTGCTTGCTGGCGTTGTAGGCGGGGCGGCGCGGCCACGGGCGTTTGCCCAGCACGGAGGAGATGTTGATGATGCGCCCGCCCTCGCCGCGCGCCAGCATGCGCGGCACCACGGCGGCGCAGAGCAGAAACGGCCCGCTCAGGTTCACGGCGAGCACGTGCTCCCATTCTTCCGCGGGCAGCTCCCAGCCGCCGCCGATCGACGGCTCCTGCGGCGCGCCGGCGCAGTTGACGAGGATGTCGATGCGCCCGAGCTGCTCTTCGACCTGCCGGGCAAGGCCGCGCACGTCTTCACCACGGCTCACATCGGCCACGATCCCGGCCGTGCGGCGGCCGAGTCCAGAAATCTCTTCCACCACGCTGTCCAGGCCGCGCCACTCCTCCGGCTCGGCCCGTGCCACGAGGCTGCGCCGGCCGATGTCGCTCACGGCCACGTCGGCGCTCGCCTCCGCCAGCGCCAGCGCGATGCCGTGGCCGATGCCGCGCCTGCTCGCCGCGCCCGTAACCAGCGCCACCTTGCCGTCCAGCGTGCCCATCGTGGCCCTCTCCCTCATGCCCCGGCAGCGCGGGCAATCGCGGTGGCGCGATGCAGCGTCTCCTCGTCCAGCTTCAGCTTGACGGCGCCAAGCGTCTCGTCGAGCTGCTCCGGCCGCGTGGCGCCGATGATCGGCGCCGTCACGCCCGGCTGCGCCGCCACCCAGGCGACGGCGAACTGCGCCAGCGTCGCGTCGTGCTCGCGTGCCAGCGCCGTGAGGCCGTCGATCGCCGCCAATGCCTGCGGCGTGATCTGCGCCTGCCGGCCAAACAGAATGTAGCGGGCGTTGGCGTCCGGCTCGCGGCCGGCGCCGTACTTGCCGGTGAGCAGGCCGCCGGCGATCGGGCTGTATGGGATCACGCCCACGCCCTGGTCGCGGCAGAGCGGCAGCAGCTCGTCCTCGATGCGCCGGTCCAGCAGGTTGTAGCGCGGCTGCACCGAATCGAAGCGCGCGAGGTTCTGCTTGTCGCTGATCCACAGCGCCCTGGCGAGCTGCCAGGCGGCGAAATTGGAGCAGCCGAGATAGCGCGCCCGGCCGCTGCGCACGATCTCGTCCAGCGCCCGCAGGGTCTCGTCCAGCGGCGTCTCGGGGTCGAAGGCGTGGACCTGGTAGAGGTCCACGTACTCGGTTTGCAGGCGGCGCAGCGAGGCGTCGATCGCGTCCAGCAGGTGCTTGCGCGAGAGGCCGGCGTCGTTGGGGCCGGGGCCGACCGTGCCGCGGGCCTTCGTGGCCAGCACGACGCGCTCGCGCAGGCCGCGGTTGCGCAGCCAGTTGCCGACGATCTGCTCGCTGCGCCCCCAGGTTTCCGACCGTGGCACCACCGGATAGACGTCGGCCGAGTCGAAGAAGAAGATGCCGGCCTCGTACGCCTTGTCCATGATCGCGAAGGAGGGCTCCTCGTCTGCCTGGTTGCCGAAGGTCATGGTGCCCAGGCAGAGCGCCGAGACCTTGAGGCCGCTGCGGCCCAGCCGCCGAACGTCCATCGATCGCTTCCCCCGCGCGCAATCGCGCCAACGCTTCGAGCGTGGTGCGTGCGCGGGCGAGGGTCAAGCCGTCCCGGACATCGATGGCGGAAGCGCCGCCGCGTTGCCCGCGCACAACGGAAGCACCGCCGGCGCACTTGGTGGAGCAGCTCAGCGCCCGGCAGAGTGGAAGATGGCTCCCCACTCGTATCTTTAGCAACATGAGGGAACGGTGCATGCGCCTGCGTTACGGCTCTCTGCTCGTTGCCCTGATCACGCTCGCCTGCGGCGGGCGCCACGCGGGGACCACGCCGGCCACCGGCATCACGCCAGCGGCAGGCGGCGCAAGAGCCGCTGCCACCGCCGCCCCGGCGGCAAGCGGCCGGACGGCGCCGGCGAGCAGCAGCACCATCCCCGCGCCGGTGAAGGCTGCCGCCGCGCTGAGGCGGCAGGCCACGGCCGGCGCCAGCGTCTCGTTCGTGGCCACGCTGGCGGTTTCGCTCGAGGGCGGCGGCAGCTACACCTACAGCTACACGGCGAACGACGTGGGCATTGCCCTCGACAGCGACGACACCTTCGACAGCACCGCGCCGATCAGCGCCGCGCTTGCGCTGAACGCCAACGGCTGTGCCTGGGATCTGCACCTGGTCAACCCGCAGGTCGAGATCGCCGGCAGCGTCACCGACGACGGCGGCACGCTGCGCATTGCCACGATCCGCGTGACGCAGGAGGACGTGCGCGGCTCCGGCGCCTGTGCGGCCGACGGCGGCCAGAGTGTGCGCGACTTCTCCGGCATCGGCGCGGGCACGACGAACCTGAGCCCCGCCTCGCCGGCCGCCATCCCCTTCAGCGACGGCGCCACGGCCAGCCTGCCGCAGCCGGGCGCCGTCGATCGCTACCCGCGCTCGGCCGCGGTCCAGTGGAGCGGCACGCTGCGCCTGGCGCTGCCGCCGGCCCCTGGCCCCTGATCCTTCTCCCCATTCATGGGGACCACGGGGGACTATGGGGCAGATGGGGAACACAGGGGAGAGTGGGGAGGAACGGGGCGATCCGATTGGGCGGTGGCTGTGCAGCGCGCCGTGTGGCCTCACCCCCAGCCCCCCTCCATTCCATGGAGAGGGGAGCTTCGGATCGGATCCGGGGAGCGCTTGCGCTCCGCCTTCAGCCGCAATCGCCCCGTACATCGATCTCCCCTTCCCCTAGGATTGGGGGCCGAGGGATGAACCGGGGGATGGGGGCCAGTGCTTGGCCAGCGGCGTGTAGATGTTCCAGCCGATCGCCCCGTGCAGCAGCGGTGCGCCGAGCGTTTGGAAATTCTGGAACTCGGCGCGGGCCTCCGGGCTCATCGTCTCCGGGTCGGCGATGTGCGGCACGCTCTCCGCGCTCTGGATCTCGTACAGCGCCAGGTAGCGCGGCGCCATGTTCAGGTGCGCCAGCGCGGGGTCGTCCACCAGGCGGAAGCGCATGCCGCTCACATAACCCGGCACTTTGAGCAGGTTGGGCACGTGCGAGCCGTTGTACCAGCGGTTGAACTCCTCTTCCACCTCCGGCCGGCAGGCGCTGGTCACCAGGCTGAGCAGATAGTCGCGGTCCAGCAGCGTCGGCGTGAAGGGCGTGCCGTAGACCTGCTCAAAGACGTTGATCGCCACGTCGGAGAGACCGGGCAGAGCGCCGAACTTCTCGAACTCCGCGTTGACGATCGCGGGGCGCTGCGCCGGGTCGGCGCCGAGCAGGCGCGGCAGCCACTCGCGCCCGGCGATCGCATAGAGCGCCAGGTAGCCGATCTCGCCCACGATACCGCGGTAGCGCCGGCCCCAGCGGTAGCCGGGCACCTGCAAGAGGTGCGGCACATGCGCGTGATACCAGTCGTTCAGCGCCGTCTCGTGCTCCGGGGCGACGTTGAGCTGCACGAGCAGCAAGAGAGGCTGCGATTCGGCCATGATCGTGTGCTTCCTTACCAGGTCTCGACGCGAGAAACGAAGCTTTCACCAGCTTTTTACCCGTTCGTAATCGGGAACGCCAGCAGCGGCGCTAGGCTGGACGCGGAGGGCAAAGCGGATGAAGCACGGCTCGCGCCGGACAGAGCAGCCCAATGATGGGACGGCGAGCGCCGGCCTGGTGCCGCGCCCGTCGCTCAGCGCCGCGCAGATCGCGGCGATCTTCGGCGCCATGCGCACCTTCCGCGACGACGACCTCGCCCGCTCGCTTCCCGCCGAAACGATGGTCTGCGACCGCTGCGGGCGCGAGCGGTCCGCCGCCGGCGCCCTGGCCTACGGCGAGCTGCGGTTCTGCAACGGCTGCGCCACCGACTACGAGCTGCTGCGCATGGCCGGCCTCGAACGCGATCTGTTGCATCCACGCCCGTAGGGGCCGATGCAGTCGTCCCATACCGCCCCGCACCTGCCCCAACACCCGGCGCAGCGAGCATTTCAGCCCAGCGCCGCGATCACCTGTCCCACCTGTTCAGCCACGGCTGCGAGTAGCCGGCGCGCCTCGGCCTGCGCCTCATCCAGGGACAGCGGACGCGAGGTGAGCGCGAACGCCGCCGTGAGGCCCGGCACCGTCTCCGGCTTGAAGTCCGCCGCGATGCCGCCGACCAGTGCGATCACGGGTTTGCCGTGTCGCCGTGCCACGGCTGCAAGACCGGCGATCGTCTTGCCGAACGGCGTCTGGCCGTCCAGCCGCCCCTCGCCGGTGACGATCAGATCGGCGGCGCGGGCATGCGCTTCCAGCTCCACCGCCTCGGCGACGATCTGGAAGCCCGGCCGCAGCCGCGCACCGAGAAAGCCGACCAGCCCCGCGCCTAGCCCGCCCGCCGCGCCCGCGCCGGGAAGCTCCAGCACGTCGCGGCCGAGGTCGCGGGCGATCGTCTCGCCCAGGCGGCGCAGCGCCGCATCGAGGTCCGCAACCTGCTCGGGCCGCACCCCCTTCTGCGGGCCGTAGACCGCCGTCGCGCCCTGCGGGCCGCAGAGCGGGTTCTGCACGTCCACGGCCACCTCGAAGGCGCATGCCGCCAGGCGCGGGTCGGCGCCGCCCGCCTCGATGCGGTCCAGCCGCGCCAGCGGCGCCGCGCCCGGCGCAAGCTCCTGGCCGTGCGCGTCCAGCAGGCGGAAGCCGAGCGCCTGCGCCATGCCGGCGCCGCCGTCGTTGGTAGCGCTGCCGCCGATGCCGAGCAGGAAGCGGCGGCAACCGGCATCCAGCGCGACGCCGATCAACTCGCCGACGCCGCGCGTCGTTGCTTGAGCCGGGTCCTGCGCCAGCCCCAGCCGGGTCAGCAGCGCCAGCCCGTTCGCCTCCGCCGTCTCGATCAGCGCCATGCCGCCTGCGAAGACGCCGAAGCGCGCCTCGACTTTCGCGCCGGCAAGCGGCCCGCTCACCCGCGCCGTGCGCGCCTCGCCGCCACGCGCCGCCAGCAGCGCGTCGAGCGTGCCCGGCCCGCCGTCCGCCAGCGGCAGCAGGTCGAATTCGGCCGCGGGCAAGGCACGCTGCAGGCCGTCAGCGATCGCGGCGGCGGCTTCGGCGGCCCTGAGGCTGCCCTTCAACTCCTGCGGGGCGATCATGATGCGCATCGCGATTGCCCGTCCGCTCCCGGGCCGCGTACCGCCCGCGGCGTGCGCCCGTAGCCGTGCCGCCCCTTACAATACACAGAGCGAGGCGGGAAGATGGCGCTCTACACGCCGGTTGGCTGGCTCGACCCGGCGACGCAGGAGATCGCGGGCGCGCTGGCGCGGCTGCCGGCGGCGGAGCTGGACCGTATCACCGAAGCGCGCGGCCTGCAGCTCGGCCAGTTCGGCGGCGTCGATCTCTCTACGCGCCGCGCGGTCCTCGCCACGCAGCTCGTCGCCGTGCCGGGCATTCAGCTCGCGCTGGCCGAGCTGACACACCGCGATCTCGCCGTGCTGCGGGCCGTCTGGCAGCTCGGGCCGCTCACGGCCGAGCGGCTGATCGAGCGGTTGCGCCAGCACGCCGATGTATCGCTGTTGCGTGCCGCATTACAACGGCTGCGCGAGCTGCTGCTGGTCATTCCCGCCGCGGCGCCGCACGACGCGCTGGCCGTGCCGGCCGCGATCGGCGCTGTGCTGATGGGACGGCTGGGCGGCGCCCGGCCGGCGCAGCAGGTCTTCGAGGCGCTGAACTCGGATACGCTCGGCGTGATCTGCGCGGCGATGGGGCTGACGCCGGCAAAGCCACGCAAGCAGGACCGTGTGCAGGCGCTCGTCGCCGCGCTGAAGGACGGCGAGCGCCTGCGCAAAGAGATCGCCGCCCTGCCGCCGGACGAACGCGACGTGTTCCAGGGCGTGCTCGACGCGGGCGGCACGGTGGATGCCTACAGCCTGCTGCAGCGCTTCCCCAAAGCGGCGGGCAGGAACAGCTACTACGGCTACGAGCTGCGCCTGACACAGAATGCCTGGCGCGGCAACCCCGGGCCGCTGATGACGTTGCAGGGGCGCGGCCTTGTCGTGCCCTACGGCGGGGACTGGGCCAGCTCCTTCACCGTCGTGGACGAGGTCTTGCAGGCGCTGGTGCCGCCGCTCTCGCTCAGCGCGGCCGACTTCGCCGAACCGGTCTTCGCGCCGCCGCCGGCCGAGGCCAGGCCCGCCGGCGGCCAGCCCGCACCGCTGCTGGACCTGGCCGAATGCCTGCACTTCATCGACGAGACGCGCCCCGCGCTGACGCAGCGCCGGCTCTTTCCCCGGCCGGCGATCAAGCGCATCGCCCGCCAGCTCAGCCTCAACGACGCGGTCTACGCCGATCTGCTCGCCACGTTGGCCCTGCAGCTCAAGCTGCTGGACGGCAACGCCGGCCTGAAGGTGCGGCCGAAGCGCGTGGCCGAGCTGTTCGAGCAGCCGGAGATCGAGGCGCGCTCGGCGTTGCTGGAAGGCTGGAAGGAGCTGCGGGGCTGGCGCGACGACCGCGACGAGGGGCTGGACCGCGGCGAGGCGCAGTTCGACATCGGCCGCGAGGAGCGCGAGACGGCGCTTGAGCAGATCAGGACGCTGCCGGACACGGGCGCGGCGCTCGTTTCGTACGCCGCACGGCTCGCGTTTGCGGCGCCGCTGCGTTTCGGCGGCACGGGGACACGAGCGCTGCTGCCGGGCGACATCCCCTCGCCGGAGAAATTCGCCCGCGGTTTCCTGCGCACACTCGCCTGGCTGGGTCTGGCCGAGCCGCTGCAAACCAGCGGCACGCCCGGCACGCCGCCCGACACGGTCGCGTTACGGCTTACGCCGGCGGGGCGCGTACTGCTGCGCGGCGAGTCGGCGGCCGAGGCGGAGCTGCCGCCGCGCACCGATCGCATCATCGTGCAGCCGACGCTGGATATCCTTGCGCCGCCCAACGTCGCGCCCTCGCTCTATCTCGCCCTGCGCGACTTCGCCGACCTGCGCGGCGCCCCCGGTATGCGCACACTGACGCTCACCCGCGCCTCGCTGCGCCGGGCGCTGGACCGCAAAGCCACGCCCGCCTCGATCCGCAAGCTGCTGGAGCAGCACAGCGATGCGCCGCTGCCGCCCACGGTGCTGGCGCTGCTGGAGGAGGTGAGCCGGCTGCACGGCCGCCTGCACGTGGGCCAGGCGAACTACTACATCACCGTGGACGATCCGCATCTGCTCGTCGAGCTGATGGCCGACCGCAAGCTGGCGGCGCTGAACCTGCGCCGGCTCTCAGAGACGGTCGCGATCTGCTTCGGCGGGCCGATCGGCACGATTCTCGACGCGCTGCGCGCCGCCGGCCACATGCCCGTGGCCGACACCACCGCGGGCACGGCACACCCCGTCCTGCGCGCCCTGCCGGCCGGCGGCGGCGCGCAGGGCGCGGGCCGGGCGACGCCGCCGGTGTTCTCGATCGACGGCGAGGACGAGGAGCTGCTGGCGGAGGCGGGCGGCCGGGCGACGAGCTTGCAGGCGGTGATCGGCCTGCTCGAGGACGCCGTGGCACGGCGGGCCGTGGTCGAGATGCAGTACCGCGGCAAGAGCAACGGCGTTGAGCGCACGAGCAAGCGCGAGATCGAGCCGGAGATGTTCGACGGCCAGACGGCCTACGGCTACGACCGCAGCACGGGCCGCCGCCGCGAGTTCAAGGTCGAGCGCATTAACTGGGCGCGCATGACCGGCCAACGGTTCCGCCCGGGCTACAATTAGCGCTGCGCAGAACGCGCCGCCGGCGGGAAGCGCCCCGGGGCGAGAACCTCCGCCGCAAAGCCAGCGTCGGGATCGGCCCTCGCCGGTTCATTCCGGTGGTCAGCGGGCGCGGAAGCTGCGCTTGCTGTTCAAGCGCACGATGGAGCCCCAGCCGGGGTGCTTCCAGTGGCCGCCCAGCACCAGGCGCTGCTCATCCGCCGCCAGGTTGAAGATACGATCGCGGCTGGCCGCGGCCTGCACCGGATCCCAGTCGAGCGGTGTGACCCAGTCGGGGTGCGCCACGTGGAACGGGTGATGGCTCGCGTCGCCGATGATCACCCCGCGCTCGCCCGCGTCGGAGATACCGATGGCGACGTGCCCAGGCGTGTGGCCGGGCGCGGAGATGAAGACGAGATGTTTGCCGAACGTCTCCTCGCCCTGCGTGAACTGCATGCGTCCGCCGTCGCGCAGGGGCTCGATGCACTCGCTCAGAGCAGCGTGGCGGGGTTCGATCAGCATTTCGGGCGTCATCCAGTAGTCCCATTCGGCCTGCTGGATCACGAACCGCGCCCTGGGGAAGAAGACCGCGATCCGTCCGTCTTCGCCGTCGTAGGTGTTCCAGCCGATGTGGTCGGTGTGCAGGTGCGTGTGGACCACGACGTCGATCTCATCGGGGCGGACGCCGGCCTCGCGCAGCGCGTCGTCGAGATGGCCGGCGGGAAAGCCAGGGCGCTTGCGCGGGCCGATGCCGGTGTCGACGAGGATGCGCTGGCCGGCGGCGTGGATGAGATAGCAAGTGACGGCGCCCATGCACAGCCCGCGATCGTCGAGCGAATCGCGGTACTCGGCCGCCATCTCGTCCGCATGGTCCGGCGTCAGAATCCTGGGGTTCTGGAGGAAGGGGGCGTCGAGCAACGCCGTGATCTCGACCGAGCCGATCGACACCCGCTGCATCTGGCCCTCCCTTCGCTGCCCGTCGTCAGCATACGCGGTGCGTCCCTCTGACGGTGTATCGACTCCGCTGTGTCCGGCGGAGATGTTGTCGGCCGTGACACGCACGGCGGCGGCAGGGGGCTGGCCGGGCGGGCAGGGTGCGGCCGCGACGGTCGTGGCGGAGGAATAGAGCCGCCGTTGGAACCGGCCCCGGCTTGCCACGTTTGCCGAAGTCTCAAGGTTCGGCCGTGCGTGCGACGTTGACACCCGCTCGGCGCGCTCCGCATGCTGGCGCAATATCGCTGGCGTTCGCCCGGTGCTGATCAGTCGCCTTCTCCGTCCGATGGCCATGGAGATGATGATGACGACCATCGATTTAAGCGAGGCGGTCACGCCGCTGCTGGCAACGGCCCGCGCGTTCCGGCCACGGCTGCTTGCGGAGCGCGATCGGATCGAGACCGAGCGACGCCTGCCCGACGACCTCGCCGCCGACCTGGCCGCGGCCGGCTTCTTCCGCATCTCGCTGCCGGCCGCGTACGGCGGACTCGACCTGAAGCCGGCCGAGGGGCTGCTGATCTTCGAAGAGCTGGCGAAGGCCGACCCCGCCGTCGCCTGGTGCGTGTGGAACGGCAACACCTACTGGACGGTGGCGCGGCTCGATGCGCGCGCTGCGGCCGAAATCTTCTCGGCGCCGGCTGTCATCACGGCCAACAGCACGCAGCCGAAGGGACGCGCCGAGGTCGTGGATGGCGGCTATCGCGTGAGCGGCCGCTGGTCGCTGGTCAGTGGCTGCCAGATCTCCGAGTGGCTGCAGCTCCACTGCATCGTGCATGAGGGTGGCAGCCCGCGGCCAACGCCGGCCGGCACACCGCAGCGACGCCATATGTACTGCCGCACCGCCGACTGCCGGATCGTCGATACCTGGAGCGCGGGCGGTCTGCGCGGCACCGGCAGCCACGACGTCATAGTAGAAGACCTCTTCGTGCCCGAACACTGTGGATCGTGGCACTCCGATCCGCTTGTGCTGCCGGAGCCGCGCTACCGCTTCCCTTCATCCACGCGCGTTGGTCCGGGCTGCGGTGCGCTGGCGCTCGGCATCGCCCGCGCGGCGATCGAGGCGCTGATCGAGCTTGGCGGCGCCAAGCGGCCCGAAGTCTCGCGCGGCACGCTGAGCGAGGATCACGGCGCCCAGGCGCGGCTGGCGCAAGCGGAGGCGCTCGTCGGATCGGCACGGCTGCTGCTCTTCGAGACGGTTGAGCGGCTGTGGAGCCAGGTGCTCGCGGACGGTGAAGCCGATGCGGCGGGGTGCATGCGCGTACGCCTGGCGACGAATCACGCGGTGAACAGTGCCGTGCAGGCGGTGGATTTGCTCTACCTGAGCGGCGGCGCCACCTCGCTCTACACCAGCTTTCCGCTGGAACGCGCCTTCCGCGATGTCCACGCGATGACGCAGCACGCCGTCGTGCATCCGCGCGTCATGGAGGCGGCCGGGCGGGTGTTGTTCGGACTGGAGCCGGATACGCCGATCTTCTGAGCAAACCTCGCCGCGGCCACCCCGTACCCGCTCGATAGTGGCGATGGCGAGCCTGGATTGAAAGCACTGACCAGCGCGTCAGCAGGCATCGTCTCCGACTGCTCGGCTCGCTATGAGCGGCGGCGACGCAGCGGCGATAATGGAGCGAGCACTGCCGTCGAAGGGCCGATCCATGTATCAACCCGACAACCCGTTCATCGTCCAGTCGGACAACACCGTGCTGCTGGAGGTTGAGAACCCGCTCTACCCGCAGGCGCGCGATGCGCTGGCGCCGTTCGCGGAGCTGGAGAAGAGCCCCGAGCACATCCACACCTATCGAATCACCCCGCTCTCGCTCTGGAACGCCCGCGCCGCCGGCATGGAGCCCGACCAGATGGTGGCGGCGCTGGAGCGCTTCTCCAAGTTCGACGTACCCGGCAGCGTTGTCGCCGATGTGCGCGACTACGCCGGCCGCTACGGGCGGCTGAAGCTCGAAAAGCGCGGCGACGATTTGGTGCTGCGCGGCGACGACCAGTATCTCGTCGAGGAGATCTGGAGCCACAAGGAGCTGCAGCGCCTCTTCCTCGCCCGCACCGACCCGCTGGAGATCGCCGTGCCCGCGCACGAGCGCGGCCGGCTCAAGCAGGCGCTGATCCGCATCGGCTGGCCCGCGGAAGACCTCGCCGGCTACGTCGAGGGCGAGCGGCTTGAGATCGCGCTGCGGGAGGAGACGAAGACCGGCCTGCACTTCGAGCTGCGCCAATACCAGACCCAGGCGGCCGATGCCTTCTGGGCAGGCGGCACGGCGCGCGGCGGCAGCGGCGCCCTCGTCCTGCCCTGTGGCGCCGGTAAGACCGTGATCGGCATGGCGGCGATGGCGAAGGCCAACGCACGTACGCTGATCCTTTGCACCAGCGTCACCGCCGTGCACCAGTGGCGCGACGAGCTGCTGGATAAGACATCGCTCCGCCCCGACGAGATCGGCGAGTACTCCGGCGCCCGCAAGGAGATCAAGCCCGTCACGCTGGCGACCTATCAGGTGATGACGCACGTCAAGCGCGACGCCGAGCGGCGCGAGACCTACCCGCACCTCGAGCTGTTCAACCAGGAGAACTGGGGGCTGATCGTCTACGACGAGGTGCACCTGCTGCCCGCGCCCGTCTTCCGCATCACCGCCGAGATCCAGGCGCGGCGCCGGCTCGGTCTCACGGCCACGCTGGTGCGCGAGGACCACCGCGAAGACGACGTGTTCGCCCTCGTCGGGCCGAAGCGCTACGACGTGCCCTGGCGCGATCTCGAAGCGCAGGGCTGGATCGCCACGGCGACCTGCGTCGAGGTGCGCGTGCCGCTGCACGAGTCGCAGCGCATGGCTTACGCCGTGGCCGATCCGACCGAGAAGTTCCGTATCGCCAGCACCAACCCGACCAAGGAGCAGGTCGTCGTGGACCTGGCGGCGCTGCACCGCGCCGATACGGTGCTTGTCATCGGCCAGTACCTTGAACAGCTCGATCACTTCGCCAAGCTGCTGGAGTGCCCGATCATCACCGGCAAGACGCCGAACCGCGAGCGCGAGAAGCTCTACGCGAAGTTCAAGGCGGGCGAGGAGAAGCTGCTCGTCGTCTCCAAGGTTGCGAACTTCTCGATCGACCTGCCCGACGCCAACGTGGCGATCCAGGCCTCGGGCAGCTTTGGCTCACGGCAAGAAGAAGCGCAGCGGCTGGGGCGCATCCTGCGGCCGAAGTCGGACGGCGGCCAGGCGCGCTTCTACAGTGTGGTCACGCGCGACACGCGCGACCGCGACTTCGCCGCCAATCGCCAGCGCTTTCTCACCGAGCAGGGCTACCGCTACGAGATCGTGGACTACCTGCCCGGCGCCGGTCTGGCTGTGGCCGACGGCGCCGCGCCGCCCGCGCACAACGGCGCCGCCGAGCTGCCGCCGAACGTGACACCGCTGCGCCGGCTCGGCGCGCCGGAGTAGTCGGCCCTCACCTCATACTACATACCCCTCTCCCAATCCTGGGCGAGGGGCGATCCGGCGTCGGGCGCTCCGGTGGGTGTGCGGTTATCCGGGCGCCTGGCGGAACGTCGCACAGCGGCTACCGCTTCTCGCTCACTCTGGCCGGCAGAGGAAGAGGTTGTTCAGCCGGTCGGGCGCGGGCGTGACTTCGACGGAGGTGAAACCGGCCTCGCCCAGCATCCGGCGGGCGATCTGCTCGCCCCAGAGCGTGCCCAGGCCGGCGCCGCCTTCCGCCAACGAGACGGTGAGGCAGTGCAGCACGCTCACACCGTAGGCGAAGGGCGCGCCGGGGTTCCGGAGGTTCTCTTCCAGGTTGCTGCCGGCGCGCGGCTCGACCATCAGGTACGCGCCGCCGGGGGCCAGCGCCGAGCGGATGCCGCGCAGCACGGCTGCCGGCCGCGCCTGGTCGTGGATCGCGTCGAAGCTGGTGATCAGGTCGAAGGGTGGCTGCGCGGGCAGCTCGGCCACGTCGCGGCGCACGAAGCGCACGTTCGGCAGGCCGAACTCGCGGGCCTCCGCCTCGCCCAGCGCCAGCGCGTCCGCGGCGATGTCGAAGCCGGTGAAGCTGGAGACGGGGAAGGCTCGGCCCATCAGGTTGACGGCGTGGCCCGTGCCGCAGCCGACATCGGCCACGCGGGCGCCGGCCGCAAGCCGCTCGCGCAGGCCGCCCACCGCCAGGTAGCCGTCGAGCAGCCAGGCGTCGTGGCGGGTCCGGCTGGTGATCGTTTGGCTCTCGGTAAACTCGGGCCGGAAGGCCGAGTAGGGGACGCCGCCGCCGTTAACGAAGCACTCCGCCAGCGCGGGCACGAACTTGCCCAGCAGCACGGGCAGCCGGCTGGGAGCCGTCAGGTTGGTCCTCGGGTCGCCGGTGAGGCAGGCGGCGTGCGCCGGCGGCAGGATGTAGATGCCGCCGGCCGGTTCATACGTGAAGACGCCGCCGGCGGTCAGCGCCGCCAGCCACTCGCGCACGTAGCGTTCCTGCAGCCCGGCGCGGCCGGCCAGCTCGGCGCTGCTGGCCGGGCCGCGCGCCGCCGCCTCGAACAGGCCCGTGCGACGGCCGATGTCGACCATAAACGTCACCATGGCGCCGTTGTAGAAGTCGAACAGCTTGCCCGCGAAGGCTCGCACCTCCCGCGGGTCCGCCGGCTGCAGCTTTTGCGTCGCCTCGTCGGCCGCTGCCATTGTCCGCTCCTTTCACCGCGCAAAGGGCCATCGGGAGAGACTGTAGCAGCTCAAGCGGCGAGGTGATCCGCGCCGACAGCGGAGTCATAAGAAGGCCACGCCGATCCGCCGCGTTCGGGGTAGAGTAGACTCTGGGCGAACGGCCCGCCGTGCTCGATGCCGCAGTTTTTGCCGGGGGAGCGCCATGCCGCTGGTTATCGGAGTGACGGGCTCGATCGCCGCGGGCAAGAGCCTCGTCTGCCGCACGCTGGTCGAGCTGGGCGCCGAGCACTGCAACGCCGATACGCTGGTGCACGGCCTCTACGCGCCGAATACGCCGGGCTTTGCCCGCGTCGTCGCCGAGTTCGGCGCAGACGTCGTCGGCCCGGACGGCGCGATCGACCGGCGCAAGCTGGGCGCCAGGGTCTTCGGCCAGCCGGAAGCGATGCGGCGGCTGACGCGTGCCATGGGCGACATCACCGGCACGATCAAGGCCGAGATCGACCGCTGGCGGGCCACGCTGCCGGAGGACGGCTGCGGCGTGATGGAGGCGGTGAACCTGATCGAGCCGGGTTACGCCGGCTGGTGCGATGCCACCTGGCTGGTGGTCTGCCGGCCGGAGACGGCGAAAGCGCGGCTGATGGCGCGCGACGGCTTCGACGCGGCGCAGGCGGCGCAGCGGCTGGCGAGCCAGCGGCCCTGGGAGCAGCGGGCCGGCGCGGCGGATCTGTTGCTGCGCAACGACAACGGCCGCGAGGCGCTGGTTGACGCCGTGCGCTACGCCTACCGCCGCCTCTGGGAGCTGCGCCGCGACGAGTCGCTGCCCCGCAGCCAGTACCACCTCTGGCGCGCCGCCAACCCGCTGCCCGTCGCCGCCGGCGCCGCGGCCGGCGGCTGAGCACCCGGCCCCCTATCCGCTTGCTGGAACGTGGTGCGCGGGGCTGCTATGGTCTGCATACGGTCACTGGTGTCGCGCCGCCCGCGTCGCGCGCTGCCAGCCCGCGCCGGGTAGAACGCCGGTGCCGGAGCCGCGCTCGCGAGGTGCCTGCATGCCCGCCCAGCCGCTACCAGGTACGGACGCCCTGCTGCACCCGCGCCGCATGCTGGTGCCCTGCGATGGGTCGGAGGTGGCCTTCTCCGCACTGGCGCTGGCCTGCGACATCGCCAACCGCACCGGCGGGCAGGTCTTCGCCGTGCACGTGATCGTCGTGCGCCGCTCGCTGCCGATCGACGACCCGATGGTGGCCGAGTCGAAGCGCGGCAACGAGATCCTCACGCGCGCCGAGGAGATCGGCAAGGCGATGGGCCAGAACGTCGAAACCGAGCTGCTGCAGGCGCGCGATGCGGGCAACAGCATCATCGACGAGGCCGAGAACCTCGCCGTGGACGCGATCTTCCTCGGGCTGGAGCTGAAAGAGCGCATCGGCGAGCCCACCGTCGGCGCCAAGATCGACCACCTGCTGCGCGAGGCGCCGTGTCAGGTCTGGATCTTCCGCGATACACTCGCCAATGAGGGGGTCGAGCGCTAGCCGTCAGACCGGCGCGGACGGGGTGAGCCATGGCCGATGAAGACCGTCCGGCGCCAGAGCAAGGCGCTCCGGGCGAAGGGCCTGTCGATGGAGATGCCGGGCGCCGGCGCATAATCTCGCGCCCGGCCCCGCCGCGCCAGCCGCGCGCCCCGATGGAGCTGCGCGGCGCCGCCACGTCGGCGCCGCACACGGAAGGCGCCCGCGACGAGCAGGGCCGGCTGCGATCCGCCGTCGACCAGCGCGACAGCCAGCCGCCGCCGATCAACCGCCTGCGACCCGACCTTGAGCTGCGCGAGGTGCGCACCGGCTCGCGCCCCGGCTCGAAGTACGTCCGCCAGTTGCGCGTGCACTCGACCACGTTCCAGGCCGTCGAGCCCGGTGTGCTGATGGCGACGGAAGAGGCGACCAGGCCGCGCAGCGGCTTCGGCCGCTTCAGCCAGTCCCTGCGGCGCCGCTTCATCGGCCTGCCGCTGGCCACGGAGCAGCTCGCCCACGAACGCCTGACCAAGGTCAAGGCGCTCGCCGTCTTCTCCTCCGACGCGCTTTCCTCCGTCGCCTACGCCACGGAGGAGATCCTCTACATCCTGGTGGGCGCCGCCAGCATCGGCATCGCCAGCGCCCTGATTCCGATCAGCATCGGCATCGTCATCCTGCTGGCGATCGTGGCGATCTCCTATCGCCAGACGATCCGCGCCTATCCCAACGGCGGCGGCTCCTATATCGTCGCGCACAACGAGCTGGGTGTCTGGCCGGGCCTCATTGCCGCCGGCTCGTTGATGGTGGACTACATCCTCACCGTGGCGGTGAGCATTTCTTCGGGCGTGCAGGCCGTCACCTCGGCGATCGAGGCGCTGCATCCCTACACCGTCGAGATCGCGCTGGCCGCGCTGCTGTTCATGGTGATCGTCAATCTGCGCGGCGTGCGAGAGTCGGGCAGCATCTTCGCCGCGCCGACGTATCTCTTCATCGCCAGCATTCTGCTGATGATCGGCGTCGCCTTTTTCAAGATCATCGGCGGCGGCGGCAACCCGGTGAGCGGCGGGTCGCCGCAGGCCGGCGCGCATCTGCTGAAGCAGGGTACGGAGAGCGTCGGCATCTTCCTCATCCTGCGCGCCTTCGCCTCCGGCTGCACGGCGATGACCGGCGTCGAGGCGATCTCCAACGGCGTGCCGGCCTTCGAGAAGCCCGAAGCGCAGAACGCGCGCCTCACCCTGGCCTGGATGGCCTCGATCCTCGCCGTGATGTTCATTGGCATCAGCATCCTCGCCCACCACTACGGCATCCGCCCCGACGACCCGGCGCAGAAGGGCGCCCAGACCGTGCTCTCCAAGATCGCGCACGAGTCGTTCGGCCGGGGCAACAACCCCTTCTACATCATCACGCAGGCGGCGACGTTCCTGATCCTGGTGCTGGCGGCTAACACCAGCTTCGCCGACTTCCCCCGCCTCTCCTCGATCCTGGCGCACGACGGCTACATGCCGCACCAGTTCGCCTTCCGCGGCGAGCGGCTCGCCTTCTCCAACGGCATCATCGTGCTGGGCATCATCTCCGGCCTGCTGATCATCGCCTTCAAGGCGAACACCGATGCCCTGATTCCGCTCTACGCCGTCGGCGTGTTCGTCTCCTTCACGCTCTCGCAGTCGGGCATGGTGCGGCACTGGATCATGCGCCGGCGTGAGGGCGGCGAGGAGGCGCGCGGCGCCCAGCGCAGCATGATCATCAACGGCACCGGCGCCGTGGCCACGGGTATCGTCGCGCTCGTGATCGCTGGCACCAAGTTCATCTACGGCGCCTGGATCGTGATCGTGCTGATCCCGCTGATCGTGCTGTTGCTGCGCGCGATCGGCCGCCACTACGAGACGGTCGAACGTGAAGTGCAGCTGACGGACGACGAGCTGCGCCACCTGCCGCCGCCCGCGCCGGTGAAGCACACCGTGCTGGTGCCCGTGGGCAGCATCAACCGGCCGGTGGTGCAGACGCTGGCCTACGCCCGCTCGCTCTCCACCGACGTGACGGCGGTGCACATCACCGACACCCTGGAGGACGCCGAGCGGCTGCGCACCCGCTGGGAGGAGTGGGGCAGCGACGTGCCGCTGGTGATCATCGACTCGCCGTATCGCTCGTTCCAGGGGCCGCTGATGGCCTATATCGACCTGGTGAGCCAGCAGCGCGGGCCGAGCCACATCATCACCGTGGTGCTGCCGGAGTTTGTGCCGGAGCACTGGTACGAGCACCTGCTGCACGGGCAGACGGCGCTGCGCCTGAAGGCCTCGCTCCTCTTCCGCCCGAACACGGTGGTCGCCGACGTGCCGCAGCACCTCGGCAAGCGCGGAGGCAGGGGGCGGGGGGCAGGGTAGAGGGAATAGCGGGGATTGTCCTCCAATCAAGCTGCGACCTGAGACCTGTCACCAGTGATCTACCCGGCCGGCGGAAACACGTTCAGGATGCGGGCCAGCTCGGCGGCGACCTCGGCGCTGTCGGCCGAGGCGGTCGGGCCGCGGGCATCGGGGGTTTCGCGCTCGCGGTCGAGATGCAGATCGAGCCGCACCAGGCGCGCCGCCCAGTCGGTCTCGGCGTAGAGGTGAAAGCGCGGGAACCAGGCTTTCTTCAGCGGCCGCACCCAGCCCATCCCCTGGGGGTGGCGCCGGTAGCCGAGCCGTTTGAGCGGCTCGGCGTGGCGCTTGCCGTAGCGCAGGTCGATCTCGCCCGTCACCGCCGCAAGCCCTCCGTCGTCTGCCCCGGTTCGCATCGTACACTGAAGGTGCTGGAGGCGGCCCGCAGCGCTCACCAGGAAGCTGCCGCACACAGAGGGGAGACGATGCGCTACATCATCTACGGCGCGGGTGCGATCGGCGGCGTGGTCGGCGGCCGGCTGTTCGCCGCCGGCAAGGATACGGTGCTGATCTGCCGCGGCCGGCACCTGGAGGCGATCCGCGCGCGCGGCCTGCTGCTGCGCGAGCCCACCGGCGACCGCACGCTGGCGGTGCCCGCCGTGGGCCGCCCCGCCGAGCTGCAGTTCTCTGACCAGGACATCGTGATCCTGACGATGAAGGCGCAGGACACGGGCGCGGCGCTGGACGATCTCGAAGCGGCCGGCGGGCGCGACGTGGCGATCGTCTGCTGCCAGAACGGCGTGGCCAACGAGCGCATCGCCGCACGGCGCTTCGCGCGCGTCTACGCCATGCTGGTGGCCCTGCCGGCCACCTTCATGGAGCCGGGCACTGTCCTGGGCTGGAGCGCGCCGATCGCGGGTGTGCTCGACCTGGGTTGCTTCCCGCGCGGCAGTGACGCGCTCTGCGAGCAGATCGCCGCGGATCTTGGCGACGCTGGCTTCATCTGCCGCCCCGACCCGGCGGTGATGCGGCTCAAGTACGCCAAGCTGCTGACCAACCTGGGCAACGGCTTCGACGCGCTCTCCACCCTCAGCCGCGCCGATGCGCCCTTCCGCGCGATCATGCACGCGTTGACGCAGGAAGCGATCGCCTGCTTCGACGCCGCCGGCATCGCCTACGCGCCGCGCGACGAGTACCACGCGCACGTCTCCCGCCACACGAGCTGGGGCGAGATCCCCGGCGCCGAACGCGGCGGCAGCTCCACCTGGCAGAGCCTGAGCAAAGGCAGCAGCCGGCTCGAAGTCGATTACCTGAACGGCGAGATCGTGCTCTTGGGCCGGCTGCACGGCGTGCCCACGCCCTACAACGCCGCCGTGCGCCGCCTGGCGCAGCAGCTCGCGGCCGAGGGCGGCAAGCCCGGGGACTACGATGCGGCCGACGTCGAGGCGCTGGCCGCACAGCTCGGCGCCACGGCGAGCGCGCCTGCCGATTGAGCGACTGGCCACGCGATCGAGGAGAGAGGAATCCCGGCGATGACGTCCGAGAAGCGGCTGGTCACGATCGAAGATTTGGAGCGGATGCCCAACCAGGACTGCAACTACGAGTTGCTGGACGGAGAGCTGATCGAGTTGGCGCCATCAAACCTCTGGCACGACGGCATCCGGTTCAACGCGTCGTTCATTCTCGGCCTCCACGTCCGCGCCACCGGGGCCGGCCGCGTCTTCTCCGGCGACACCGGCATTGTGCTGCACCGCGGTCCCGACCGGCTGCGGGCGCCGGACGTAGGCTTCATCGCCGCCGACCGCCTGCCGGCCGGCCGCATCCCGGAGAGGTTCACGGAGATCGTGCCCGACCTCGTCGTCGAAATCGTCTCGCCAAGCGATACCGCCGCCTACGTCCTGCAGAAGTCCGAGGAGTGGCTGGCCGCGGGCGTACGGCTGGTGTTGCTGCTCGATCCCGGCACGCAGACCGTGACGGCGGCGACCTCGCCCGCCGAGCGGCGCATTTTTCACGCCGGCGAAACGTTCTCCTGCGAGCCGGTGCTGCCCGGCCTCAGCATCGCGGTAGACGAGCTGTTCGCCTGAATGGAGGAAAATGCCGGCGGCGCCTGCTCTTCATAACGGTGAAATGCGGGCGCCCGGCTTGCGCCGCTGCGGTATGCTTGGTGAAACCGTGAACGGCGTAGCGGCGTAGCGGCGTTGCGGTGTTGCGGTGTTGCTATGAGGCGGGGGCGATGCCCGATTCGTATGCCGGCCGCGACACCGACGGCCTCGCCTATCTGCTGCACCGGCTGAAGCATCCGCAGGCGCCGCCGCTGCTGCTGGCGGACTGGCCGGAGGATGAGCGGCTGGCCGGTTTCGCTCGCGAGTTGCAGGCGCGGCTCTCCGCGCCGATGCTGGCCGCCGTGATCGCCGAGCTGGAACGTATGCTGGCGATCTACCGGGAGCGCGGTGCGCAGGTGCGCTGCCTGCACTGCCGGGCGGCGCTGCCCGCGCCGCGTGTACGCTTCTGCGACGCCGCCTGCGAGGCGGCGTTCCTCGTCGACCGCGCCTGAACGCCGGCATGCAGGCGCCGCCACGGCGGCGCGGGCGTGCGGCAGGACGCGGTTGTTCGTGTTTCGAGCCGGCGCTACGATACCGGGTGCGAGGCTGCTGCGATCGCCGCGCCACGCGCCTGATCACGGCGGGCGCCAGCCCGAAACCCCGCGCCGCCGCTGCGGCCGCGCCAGAGGAGCGCCCGATGAGCCAGTGGCAGCACGCCTTCCTCACCGTCGATCCGATGAAGCCGGAAGACATTGCCAAGCTCGAGTCGTACGGCAAAGACGGTTGGGAGTGCGTCTCGGTGCTGCCCTGGAGCCAGTCGTGGCAGGTGGAAACGCAGGCGCACGTGCCCGGCGACGTCGAGCGCGGCAGCGTGCACAGCGTTGGCCCCACCACCTTCCTGATGTTCTTCAAGCGCCAGATCCAGGAAGCGGGGCCGAACATTCCCGGCTACACGCGCTGAGCGCGTGGCGGCGAGGCAGACGGCTCGTCAGCCGCCGGCTGCCAGCCGTCGTAGCGCGCGGCGCAGCTCGTGCGTATCGCCAACCTCGGCGTCCGGCTGCTCCAGCCAGGTGCGCGGCTGCTGCTCGCGGTGGCGGCCCGTGCGGAACAGCACGGTGGACATGCCCAGCTCCGCCGCCGGCGCGATGTCGTTGTCGATGCGGTCGCCGACCATCAGGCAGGCTTGCGGCTCGACGGCCAGCGCCGAGCAGGCGGCGAGAAAGAGGCGCGGATCAGGCTTGTGCAGGCCCAGCGTGCCCGAAACCTCGCGGTGCGCGAAGAACCGCCCCATGCCGTGCCGGTCCAGCCGGGCCAGCGCCGCGGCCGGCTGGTTCGCGGCCAGGCCGAGCCGCAGGCCGCTGCCATGCAGCTCCGCCAGCAGTTCACGCATGCCCGGACGCGGCTCGAACAGGTCGCGGGCGTGGGAGCGCGCCTCGACGGCGGCATACACGCGCGCGGCCAGCGCGGCATCGCCCGTGCACAGCCGCCAGACGATCGCCTGGTAGGCGTTCGGCGCGAAGGAATCGACAGCAAAGCGGCAGGCTTCGGCGTAGCGTGCGGGAGCCACCGGCTGCCCCGCCGCGGCCAGCAACGCCGCGATGTCGGCGTCGATCAGGCGCTCGTGCTCGGTTTCGAGGTCCAGCGGCCCGCCGATATCAAAGAGCACGGCGCGGATCGGCCGCCGCTCCGCGCTCGACTGGCCGGACTCGTGCGGCAGGTGGGCGTTGGGCGCCACATCCGGGCTACGGCTGCCGGCGATTGCGCAGCCCCTCCTTCTCCAGGTCCTTCTCAACCTCGGTGTAGTAGACGTTGAGGCCGACGATCGCGACCAGCACGGCGATGATGCCTGCCACGGCGGCCTGGCCGTTACCGTACCTGCCGGCGATGCTGCCGGCCGCGCCGACCAGCGGAATGCCGATCGCCAGCGAGGCCGCGATGCGCTTCGTCAGCCCGCTTTGCAGCCGGACCAGTGCCTGGCCCGAGGCATCGCTCTGCGCGGCGACCTGCTGATCGACGCGGGCGGCGAGCGTCGCCTCCAGGCGTGCGAGGTAGGCTTCGACAACGTCCGCGTCCGCGGGCGGGGCAGGCGGTTGCGCGGCCGCGGCGCGGTGCAGTTCGTCGCTTGACGGGGAAGCGGGTGGGTAGGCGAGCGCGCCGGACATCGTCGGCCTCCGCATGCGCATGCTATGGATCCAGTATACGCAGCCCGGTAGAGGACGACGGCAGGCCCAGGCATTCGACGCGCGGCAATAGCGCGGGCCGGCAGGGCGGCAGCCCTACTCGGCCTCGACCAGCGTCGGCTCGACGGTGGAGGTGCAGTACAGGCAGCGGCTCGCATCGACCGGAATGAAGCTGCGGCAGTACGGGCACTCGCGTGTGCCCTGCGCCCGCAGTTGCGCGATATGAAGCCGTGCGAGCAGCTTCACGACCGCCAGCAACACGATAGCGATGATCAGGAAGTTGACCGTCGCCGTGATCGTCTTGCCGTAGTTGATTTCGCCCTGGCCGACGTGGAACAGCAGGTTGTCAAAGTTCGGCTTGCCGAAGATCGCGCCGATCAGGTTCATCAGCACGTCGCCGACCAGCGAGTCGATCACGGCCTTGAAGGCGATGCCGAGGATGATGCCGATCGCCAGGTCGAGGGCGTTGCCCTGCAACGCGAAGACTTTGAAGTCGCGCCACCAATCCTGGATCATTGCGAGACCCCTTTCCCCTGCCCCTGCTGTACAGCGCCCCTGCCGCCGCGATCCCGCATGCCGTGCTCATGGTGCGGATCGCGACGCTGGCACCGCCGTTGCCGCGGTACCCTCCGCGAAAAAGCCGGCAAATCAGGACAAACACAGCGTGTGAGCCGGGCAGTTTGCCCCGGCTCACACGCTGCGGAGTGAAGTTACCGGTATACGCGTCCGCCCGCCGCGCTGGTGGGCTCCGGATCGGTCAGCCCGGTGCGGTTACCGATGCCGCCGGCCGCGTTCACCGTGCGACAAGCGGGCGCGTGCCGGCCTCCGGCCGCCTAGGGCGTGTCTGGTGAATCACTTGGGGAGCCACAGCAGTAATGCGGCAATCACCACCATGGCGCGGTAGTTCCAGCCTCGCTTGTCGTAGCGGGTGGCCAGGGCGCGGAACTGCTTCAGCCGGTTGTGGCAGCACT
>DATGEL010000039.1 GCA_035310145.1 Dehalococcoidia bacterium | reverse complement strand
GCACATTATGCCAAGAGATGCCGAGCGCACGCTGCTCCAGAAGCTTCCCGGCTACCGGGCGCGCCGCTGGCCGGTGGAGCGCACGCATAGCTGGATGAACCGCTTCCGCCGCATCCTCGTGCGCTGGGAGAAGAAAGCCGAGAACTA
The DNA here is from genome assembly GCA_035310145.1 of Dehalococcoidia bacterium. Taxonomy (NCBI): domain Bacteria; kingdom Bacillati; phylum Chloroflexota; class Dehalococcoidia; species Dehalococcoidia bacterium. The sequence goes on along the minus strand of DATGEL010000039.1, from coordinate 91,616 downwards.
CACCGCGATGCTGCACCTGGCCTGCGCCTTCACCGCCTTCAAGCAGGCGGGAGTGGTCTAACGGGTTAGGCTCTTAGGTTGCGCTTATCAAGCTCGGACAAGAAGTCGAGCAGGTGCTGATATGCGTATGCTTCGCTCATTTGCCGAACCTTTTGTCGCCGAGCAGTTTCTTCAACTCCTTGAATCCTGGTTCGTTCCTTTGAGCCTCTTCTGAAATTTGTTCCCACGTCATGTGGCCAACCGCATCCAAGCCTGGAAATCCCTTGGGTAGCGGAGCGTTCGTAATTGCTCAGCTACCGCGACCTGGCACTCCGGCAGACAGGGGTGAGGTGATGAGCGGCAGTGGTGCACCGGCACCGACCAGCAGCGCCGCGAACACGCTCTGCCCGCGCCGACGGGCCGTCTCGGCCACGGTGCGTAGCGCGGCATAGCCGGCCGCCCACGCCTCGGCCCGGAAGCCGTTGGTCACCTTAGGCGTGTGCGCGTGTCGCCGCCGCGCCGCGCCGCCAGCGAGACCGGCGCGTCGCTGGTCAGCACGTACTGGCCGAGCGGCGGCGTCTCGCAGAAGAAGCAGCGCGCCGTGCGCAGGCTGGTCACCGAGGGAACAGGGGAGAGGTGACAGGTGACAGGTGACACGTGACAGAGAGTGAGGGGACGCGCAAGTCCGTTCGGCGCATGCGCGTCCGCACACCCGGCGTGTGGCGCCCGGCCGCCCCAGCACGACGTACGGCAGGCGGTTGTGCCAGGCGCCGCGGGCGCCGACGAACGCCGGTCCTTCCTCCCCCTATGCCCTCGTTCCCCGTTCCCTCGCCGTAGCCGAGCACGAAGCCCCAGACGAAGCGCTCGCGGGCGATGGCGGGGTCGTGCTGCGGCGGGCCGGGCAAGGCCCCGACCAACGCCGTGCAGGCCAGGGCCGCGCGCATCAGCAACAGCGCCTCGCCGGCCGGCTCCAGCCCCGCCGCACCGTCTTCCGCGCGGGCGCGGCGCCCGGCCGCGCAGCCCGCCTGAATGGGATCGCCGATCAGCGCCTCGCCCGTCATCGCGCATCCCTCCATTGCCCATGTGCACACGTGCACACGCTCGCGCCTCGCCGCGAGCCTCCTGCTGCGGCTCAAAATAGCACGTACGTTCTATTCTGGCAACACGACTGCCTGACATAAGCCGCCCATCCCGGCCATACTGTTCCCTGGTCTTTATTTCCTTACAGATGGGTGCAAAACCGGCTCGGGTTCCCGCTTGCCGGTGCGCGATGGCACATGAACGCCGGTTTTGCACCCATGTCTCAGCGGAGGTACGCGGATGGAACTGGGGCTGCGCGACACGGTTGCGCTCGTCACCGGCGGCAGTGAAGGCATCGGCAAGGCGGCGGCGGCTGAACTGGCGCGCGAGGGCGCCCGTGTGGCGATCTGCGCCCGCCGCGCCGACGTGCTCGAAGCGGCGGCCGCCGAGGTGCGCACGGCCGGCGGCGGAGACGTGCTCGCCGTGCCGGCCGACGTGCGCAAGCCGGAGGAGCTTGCCCGCTGCGTCGAGACGGTACGCGAGACGTTCGGGCCGATCACGCGACTGGTCAACAACGCCGGCACCTCGGCCGCCGGCCCGTTTGAAAGCGTGGGCGACGAGGACTGGTACGCGGACCTCGACCTGAAGCTGATGGCCGCCATCCGCACCACGCGCTTGATCGTGCCGCAGATGCGCGAAGCGGGCGGCGGGCGCATCGTCAACATCACCAACATCGGCGCCAAGCAGCCGGGCGCCCGCTCGCTGCCCACCAGCGTCAGCCGCGCCGCGGGCATCGCCCTCACCAAGGCGCTCTCCAAAGAGTTGGCGAGGGACCAGATCCTGGTCAACACGGTCTGCATCGGCCTGGTGAAGAGCGCCCAGCTCGAGCGCCGCGCCGTGGCCAGCTTCCCCGACCTGCCGCTGGACCAGGCCTGGGCACGGCTGGGCGAGAACGTGCCCCTGGGCCGCGTCGCCGAGGCGAGCGAGGTCGGGGCGCTGATCGCCTTTCTCTGCTCGGCGCGCGCCGCCTACATCACCGGCGTCGCCATCAACTTCGACGGCGGCAGCTCCGGCGTCGTGTAGGGGTCAGGTGACAGGGGGCAAGTGCACAGGTGACAGGTGACCGTGGGGATCGTGAGCAGACCCTCCTGTCACCTGTAACCAGTCACCTGTCACCCGTCCCCTGTTCCCTCGAAAAGGCGTCGATGTCGAGCGAAGATTCGAGCGTTTCGCCGAAACCGACGATCAGCGCCACGGCCAGCAGCCAGCCAATCTGCCAGAGCCAGGCGGCGCCCACGCCCGCCAGCGCCAGGCCGACCACTGTGAGGCGGAAGCCGCGCATCCAGCCAAGCGGCTGCATCAGGCCGGATGCCGGCCGCGGCCAGGCTGCGCGGCAGCGCCGCACGCCGCGCAGCACGAACCACAGCCCCCACGCCATCAGCCCCGTCGCCGGATAGCTGCGCCAGGCGAGATGTGCAAGCTCGTGCATTGCCGCCTCCTTGCTCAGGTGCGGTGGCGCGGCGTGCGGCGCGTGACTCAGACGGCCCGCGCCTGCCGCCAGGCGCCGATCGCCGCCGTGTGGTCGCGCGTGTGTTCCACCAGCGTCTCGCAGAGCTGCCGTCCGAGCGCGCCCTCAGCGAACACGGCATCCGGCACCGCGTCCAGCGCGGCGCGGAACCCAAGCCAGCTTTCGTCCAACTCGGCCAGGACCTGCGCCGGCGGGAAGGCGTGCCGGCCGAACATCATCGCCGCGTTCCAGGCATCGATCTGCTCGTGCTGGAAGCTCGCCAGCGACGGGGTGCGTCCGCGCACGGCGCGCCCGCCGTCGCGCGCGGCCAGCTCGTACCAGGTGGTGATGTGCGTGATCACATCGCCCAGCGACCACTCGCCCAGCACGGTCTCGCCCATGCGCTCCTCGGGGATCCCTGCCAGCACGGCCTGCAAGGCGGCCTGCTCGGCCTCCAGCCGGGCGATGAGCTCGCCGCGGAAATCGGTTTGCGTGGTCATGACGCTGCTCCTTCGGTTGTTGGGGGAAGAGAGCGGTTTCGCCGGCGAACCCTGGGAGCCGTACAGCCATCCACGTGGCAAGTTGAGAATACAAACAGTCTGTATGTTTGTCAAGGGCGCCCTGCCGGTCGCGGCGTGAATCCGGTCACACTCCCGCCGGCGCCGCCGTAACGCCCGGCCGCGGCCGCCGACTGAACCTGCAGATGCAGGCGCCGCATCCGCAGCATGCTTCCCACAGCCCCACCACGTTCCCAGCGGAGGTTCCCCATGCGGTTTCCTACGACGTTTCCCAGGAAAGCGCCCCTGCTGATCGGCCTGGCCGCGGCCGCGATCGTGGCCGGCGCCGCGCCGGCCGCGGCCAAGGACCGCGACACCCACCACCTGCTCTTCGTCACCAGCGCCCATGAGAACCACGACTTCACCGAAGTCACCTACCCGCTGCACACGGGCAGCAGCCACGGCAAGACCGTGTACTACGTGATCACGGACGCCTCGGACCGCGGCGTGGCCGCGCTTTTAGGCGTGAACTATGTGCCCAAGCTCGCCAACGCGAAGGGCACGGCCGCCGTGCAGCTGGCGAGCGTGCAGGGCTTCGTCGGCAACATCGACTTCCCGGCCACGGTCGACTTCAGCCCGCAGCACGTGATCCAGCCCGGCCCCGCCGGCTTCCCGCCGGCGCAGGCGCAGCCAGGCGCCGTGGGCGAGGCGGGCTACAGTCCGTTGATCCAGTTGCCCGACGGCACGGTGATCAACGCGCCGCAGATCGCCAACGATAGCGGCCGCGCGGATAAGGTGATCCGCATGGACCTGGACGCGAGGACCGTCACCTACGTCGAGACCACCGGCTTCTACGACCGTACGCCCGTGCACTACGCCTCGTTCGACTCCTCCGACGCGGGCGCCGCCGCGATCGAGGACGTGACCTACGCGCCGAACCTGAACGCCGCCCCCGCGCTGGGCAACGAGGACGACAGCAGCTCCGCGCGCGAAGGCCTGGTCGCCTTCACCAACGGCATCACCGACCGCAACAGCCCCGAGCTGCAGGGGATCAACGCCGCTCTGCTCGATGGTCTGCCGTCCAGCAAGGCCCCCCTCAACATCCTGCACGAGGTGCCGGAGCAGAGCTTCCTCACGACCGGCCAGGTGGACTACAGCCCGCTGTGGGACATCCACCTGACGACATGGACGCAGGCCGTGGTGGACGCGGGCCAGAACCTGCGCCAGACGGACTTCGACGATGTGCTGCAGCTCGTGCAGCAGGGCAAGGTCACCGGCTTCCCCGCCGGCACGCCCTTCCGCGCCAGCGGCTTCATCGTCAACTGCCCGGTGGTCAGCCGCGAAGTGCCGAACTAGCGCGGCGCCGGCGACCGCCGCTGCGGGGAACCTGGCGCACCACGCCGGCGCCGGATCCCGGGAAGCCCGGCGAGCAGACGCCGGCGAAGAGCCCGCCTGGCTGCACCGCCAGGCGGGCTCTTCGCGTCTGCTGGAATGCCGCGGACCTACTCGATCGTCCAGGGCGGCGGCAGGTACTGCAGCGGGTCCACCGGCTTGCCGTTCACGTGCACCTCGAAGTGCACGTGCGGCCCGGTGCAGCGGCCGGTGCAGCCGCTGATGCCCAGCTTCTGCCCCTGCTTCACCACGTCGCCGACCTTCACCGCCAGGCTGGACATGTGTGCGTACAGCGTCTCCATGCCGTTGCCGTGGTCCACGATCACGTGCAGGCCGTAACTGCAGCAAGCGTCGCCGCCGGCAAAGGTCACCGTGCCGGGCGCAGAGGCGCCGACCGGGTTGCCGCCGGCGGGGAACTCGTCGATGTCCACGCCGAGGTGCGAGGGGCTGAAGACGGTGCTGATGCGGCGCGAGTTGGTGGGCCAGGCGAGCTTGCCCGGCGGGCTGGCGGCCGCGGGCGCCGTGGTTGGGGAGGGGCTGGGCGTGGCCGTACCGCCGTCGTGCGTGGCGCCGCTGCCGGCCGAGGTGGAGACGGAGGCGCCGGCCGTGCTGCTCACGGCGTTGGCCGTCACCAGCGCGGCGCCGCCGTTGTTGGAGAGAAACGCGCCATCTACCCAGCCGCTCTGGCCGTTGACGCTGACGGGATACCACTGGTTGTTCGGGGCGCCGGTGATCGTCACGCTCGCGCCGCCGGGAATCACCGAGAGCACGCCGTACGACGTGTCCGGCCCGGAGCGCAGGTTGAGGCCATCCGGCGGCAGCACCGTGGCCGTGCCGCCGGACGCTGCACTGGCCGCAGAGGGAGCGCCGGGGGGCGCGGGCGGCGCCGGCGGGGCGGCGGCCGCCACACCGGGCGAACCGTTGCCGCCGGCCTGGGGCGGCGTGGGCGAGTTCAGCGTGACGTACACACCATCGGCCCAGCCGATCTGGCCGTTGTACTGCACCGGCAGCCAGTTATCCGAAGTAGGGTTGCCGGTGATGATCACCGTGGCGCCGTTCGGCATCACGGCCAGCACGTCGTAACTCTGGCCGGGGCCGGAGCGAAGGTTGAGACCATCGGAGGAGTTGACCGTGCCGGTGGGAGAGGTGACGGTGTCCGCCGCGACGGCGCCGGCGCGGAAGGCGGAAAAGACGAGCAGTGCAGCGACCGCGAGCAAGCCGGCCGTTTTGCGCCCCGCCGCCGGCGGGGTAAGCCCGGCCGCGGGAGCAGTCTTCGGGGCGGTGGTGTGCCGGCGCAGAGGTGGCGAAGACCGGGTGGTGCGCCGGGGCGCGAGCATACCGTTAATGCTCTCGTCCTCCTCTGCTGCACGGCAACGGCAGTGTGCCGCCGCGCTTTGCAGCGCGTTACGAAACGGCGACGGGCAAACCTCGGTCATTGTACAGGCACGTCCCAAGGGCGCGACCTTTCATAATCCAGCCGGAGGCCGGCGGAGCCGGAGCGAGGGCAGCATGCCCGCGCGCCTGCGGCGCAACGGACATAATTCGCTCCCGTTTCCTCGCGTTTCCTCGCCTTTTCATATGCAGGTCCGGGAAATGTGTAACATCCATGTTTCGCGCCGTGCCACCGTTCGCCGGGGAACGATTCCGGCTCCTTCCCGCCACCGTACCCCGCCGGCGCCGCCCCGCGGCCCGTGGTTATGGCGTGTTGTTCCGTCGCCCGCGAAAACGCCGCCCCGGCCGCAGCGCCATGCTACGGTGGAAAGCGTCGCGCCCGGCACCCGGCGCGTCCCCTATATAGCCGGCTGGTTCGGGGCCGCCGCGCGCGGCCCCGACGGAAGGGAGTGCGCCATGACCCTCGTGGAGTTCATTCAGGCGGAGCTGACTCGGCTGCACGGGCTGCTGGAGCGTGGCGTGGCCGATCTCTCGCCGGCACAGTGGCACATGGTGCCGGCCGGCGCCGGCACGGCGAACACGATCGCCTTCGAGCTCTGGCACTACGCGCGTACGGAGGACAATATCGTGCAGTTCATCCTGCAGGGCCGGCCCACGGTGTGGATGGACGGCGGCTGGGCGGCGCGCCTGGGCCTGCCCGAGCGCGTGCAGGGCACCGGCATGGCGACGGCCGAGGCGCAGGCACTGCGCATCGCGGACTTCGACGGCTTCGCGCAGTACCGGCGCGAGGTCTGGGCCAGCACGGATGCCTACCTGGCCAACCCCGATGAGGCGACGTTCAGCCAGCCGAAACTGGTGAAGCCGTTGGGCGAGATGCCGGCGATTCGCGCCCTGGGCCAGGTGTGCATGACGCACGGCTTCACTCACCTGGGCGAGCTGGAGCTGTCGCGCACGCTGCTCGGCCTCGGTCCGGCGATCGGCATTTGAGCGGGGTGTGCGGCCCTCACGTCATTTCACACACCTCACACACCTCACACACCTCACACACCTCACATACCCCTCTCCCAATCCTGGGCGAGGGGAGCTTCTACGTGGTCGCGTTTTCAACCTCAATCATCCGTATCAAGATCTCCCCTTCCCCTGGAATTGGGGGCAAGAGGCACGGGTCGGGGGATGGGGGCCGCACCGAAAGGTTCGTGAGGGTGCTTGTTAGCTCCCCTTACACGCTGTACCGTAAGGTTTGGCTAGATTACAAATGACCCATACCGGAGCGGCCGCGCCGGTCGACCGGGCGTTCGGTGCGGAGGCGCGCATGAGGGACGAGGAGCAGCAAACACCGGCAGAGGAGCTGTGGTGGCTGCTGATGCAGGTGGGGACGCAGGTGCGGCGCGTGGCGGAGCGGCGGCTTTCCGCGGCGCGCAGCTCGCCCGACCAGGTGCAGGCGTTGCAGGCGATCGCCGCACGCCAGCCGCTGACGGTGGGCGAGGTCGCGCGGGCGATGGGGCTGGAGCGCAACAGCGCCTCGCAGCTCGTAGAGCGGCTGGTGCAGCAGGGCCTGGTGGAACGCGAACGCTCGCTCAGCGACCGCCGGCAGGTCTTCGTCTCGGTCAGCGATGCCGGGCGGCAGGCGATCGCCGACTCGGCGCCCTCGATCCGCGCACTGGCGGCCGAACTGCTCGGCACGATCGGTGAGACGCAACTGCGCGATGCCGCCGCCGTGCTGCGGGCGATGCGCGACGGCGCCGGCACGCTGCTGCAAGGCGCCGCGCCCGAGCCGGCGCCCGCGCCGGTCGAAGTCTCTGCCGCTGGCTGAGCACGGCAACGGAGCGGACGCGGAAGTGAGGGGTGGCGGCTATGTCAGCGGCCAGCGGCGCAGGGCGGGGAAGCGCGCGGCCAGCAGGCGGTCGAGGCCGTAGAAGCGGCCGGCGCTGCTCAGCGCCAGCGCCAGGCAGGGGATGAACTCGGTCCAGTAGTCCCAGACGAAATCGGCGTCGCCCTGGCCCCAGCGCGAGAACCAGATGTGCGCCGTCATCAAGCAGCCGGCGATCGCCAGCGCCGGCGTGAAGGCGCCCAGCACCAGGCCCAGGCCCACCGCGAACTCGCCCAGGCCGACGAGATGGCCGAACAGCCCCCAGTGCGGCACCAGCACATCGAGCACGAGCCGCTTGTACGGCTCGATCGGGTGGTGCTGCACGTTCGCCTGGATGATGCCCTTCGCGCCGTTGTAATCGATGAGAAATCCGGGCAGCGGGTGCAGGTGTTCGAGGCCGAACAGCTTGCTCAGGCCGTTGCTCAAGAAGACGAGGCCGAACAGCACGCGCAGGATCAGCAGTCCCCAACGCAGCAGGGTCGTACGCAGCGCGGCGTCGCCGGCGCCTGCCGCCGGGCCGGGAATCGCGATTACGTCGCTGGACGGCATGGCCGGCTCCTCCTCGGCGGCGCGGCCGAGCGCAACAGGGCCCGGCCGCAGCGGCGGCCGGCCCATCCGGCACGTGCGCTCAGTCGAAGATCAGACAGGTGGTGGTGCGTCGGACGCCGCCGGCGGCCGCTATTCCCAGCGAGACTCAGCGGCCGAGCTGCGCTAGGTCGCGGCTCTCCACCGTCGCAATCAGATCGTACGGCCCGCTCACGATGGCGACGGAGGTGACCCGCGAGCCGTCGAGCTCGATCTGCGGCAGCGTGTCGCGCAGCTCCTCCACCCGCGTCTGGTCGGCTTCGATCAGCACAAAGGCCCGCACACTCGTGCTACTGGTCATTTGTCAACTGCTCCTTCGCTCCACGCCGCCCGCGCCTCGCTGGCCCCGCACGGGGGCCGTGGCGCTAGCCTCACTTGAACGGGCGCGGCAGGGCGCCCGCCGCCAGCACCTGCTGCCAGCGGCAGGCCAGCAGCTCCCAGGCCGCCGCCAGCGGGAAGATCCGCCGCGTCAGCAGCATGTCTTCGTCCAGCGCCAGCGGATGCCAGAAGACGCCGTCCTGGCTCACGGTCAGCTCCGGCTCCAAATCCGCCGCGCTCAGCTCAAGCCCCTCGCGAGAGAAGCCGCGCTTCGCCAGCGGCCGCAGGAAGTGCCGCTCCCGCGGAATGCCGAGCGCGGTGACGAAGGCGCGCAGATCGTCGAGGCAGTCGCGGTTGGCCGGCGTCTCGGTGCTGCCGATCACGACGGTGAAGCCGAGTTCCCGCAAGGTGCGGATGCCGGCGACGGTCTTCTGCCACGAGCCGGCGCCGCGGTAGTCATCGTGCGTCGCGGCCTCGCCGCCGTCGAGGCTGACCTGCACCGTGACCTCGCGCGAGATCTGCTGCAGCGACTCCAGCCGGCGGCCGTGGTAGAGCATGGCGTTGGAGAGCACCGTCGTCGGCAGGCGGTCGGCGGCGTAGTTCAGGCGCTCGGCGATGTCGGGCAGCAGGAACGGCTCGCCGCCGGTGAGCAAGACCTCGCGCACGCCGGTTAACACCGCCTCGTCGATCAGCCGGCGATAGACGTGCGGCGCCAAAACGCGGCGTTCGGCCCGCGGGCTGGAGCGGGCGACGCAGTAGCTGCACTGCAGGTTGCAGTCAAAATTGGTGTAGATCCAGAGCCGCCGCGCCGGTGTAACAGCTACGGGTGCGGTCATCGTCGCATCCCGGCGGGGCGTGCTCGCGGCGCGGCCGGCGGGGGATTGTTCCGCGCGCCCGCCGACGCCACGCGGCGCAACAGTAGTCGCTCCCGCCGTCCGCCGCAGTGAACTCGCTCACGTCTGCCGGGTCCGCGGCCCCGGCGACCACGCGCGGTGCACAAAACCAGCGGCCCCGCGAAGGCTCGCTGAGAGCCGGCCGCGGGGCCGCACGAAGCGACGGGCCGCGGGAGCGATGCCCGCGGCGGTGGTTTACATGCCGTCCTTGATCAGGCCGATCGCGTTGCCGTCCGGGTCCTGGAACACGGCGAGCGTGACCGTGTTGGGAATCTCGGTCACGGGCATCAGCACTTTGCCGCCCAGGCTGGTCGCCTGGTCGAGCGTTGCCTGCAGATCGGGAACGGCGACATAGAACATCGTGTGCGGCTGGTCGCCATTCTCGGCGCCGGCGATGCCGCCGTTGATCCCCTGGCCGCCGTTGTCCACGATGCCGTAGTTCATCGGGTTGTTCGCGTCGATCGCCCAGCCAAACAGGCTGGAGTAAAACTGCCGTGCTTTGCCCGCATCCTTGCCGATGATCTCGAAGTGCACGACCGGGTTCGCCATCTCAGCGTCTCCTCATCGCCTTGCTTGCGGCCCGCGCCCGTCCGGGGGCGCCGGCCGTGTACAGGCCGTACGGCTGCGGATAGGGTCCGAAACCGAGCCAGGCGAGCGTGGCGTTCAACCTGCTCCAGCGCTCCTCCGCGCGGCGCTCACCGGCCGCGATCGCGCCGCCGACGGCGGCTCGCGGCGTCTGCCTCTCCTTCCCGACTGCCCCGCGGACGATTGCATCCGCCACGTTCGCGCCCTCCGCTCTCCCGGCCGCGCTGTGACCCTATAACAGATCATATGTTCTTCGATCGGCCGCGGACTGTCAAGGATCTCCGGCCGGGTTTCCGCCGGCCCGGCCGCGCGGTGTAAGGAAACTGCCCAACATGCGCCCCGCAACCCGTCCGCCCCTTGCCGCCCTCAAGGAGTTTCATCGCCGTCCAATCGGCTGCTGTGCCGCGCCAAAACGGCCGCCCTCAGGCGTGCACGGCCGCGCGGACGACCATCGGACCAGGTTCTCATCGGCACTCGCTCCGGCGCCGCACGTCCGGCGCAGAGCATCGCTCGATCGCGAACGGCAGACGGAGCCGCACCGGATCGGATGCGTGTCCATCGTAGCAAAGGCGCGGGATCGCCGCTGGCTACATGTTATGGTATCGCAGCCGATCTTAGACTGAATCCGCACCACCCGCCGGCCACGAGCCGGTCGGGCGCCGACACTTGCCGGCCGTCATCCCGCGACATATGGTGGCGGCGGCCAGCAGCCTGCAGGAGCGGTGTATGCCGGTCGATCCCGCGTCCGCCGAGGACGAGGCGCTGCGCACGGCGCTCACGCTGGGCCGTTACCCGCGCGCCGCCGCGTACGATCCGCGCTGGCAAATCGACAACTTGATGGGGCCGAACGTGCTCTGGCTGACGGAGGCGCTGTGCCAGGCGCTGCCGCTGGCGCCGGGCATGCGCGTGCTCGACCTCGGCTGCGGCAAGGCGCTCTCCTCGATCTTCCTGGCCCGCGAGCTCGGCGTGCAGGTCTGGGCGGCCGACCTCTGGATTAAGCCGTCCGAGAACTGGGCGCGCCTGCGCGAGGCCGGGCTGGAAGACCGCGTCTTTCCGATCTATGCCGAGGCGCACGCGCTGCCCTTCGCCGAGGGCTTCTTCGACGCGATCGTGAGCATGGACGCCTACCACTACTTCGGCACGGCCGACCTCTACTTGCCCTACTGCCTGCGCTTCCTGCGGGAGGGTGGGCGGTTCGGCATCGTCGTGCCCGGAATCCGGCGGGAGCTGCCGCGCCTGCCGCCGCCGAAGCTCGCGGCGTACTGGGAGGCGGACTTCAGCACCTTCCACAGCCCCGCCTGGTGGCGCCGGCACTGGCAGAAGAGCCTCGCCGTCGCGGTCGAGCGCGCCGACTGGCTGCCGCAAGGCTGGGAGGATTGGCTCACCTGGAACCGCGCCTGCGCCCTCGCTGGCCGCGGCTCGGCGCGGGAGACCGCCTTGCTGGAGGCCGACGGCGGCGAGTTGCTCGGCTTCAGCCGCGTGGTGGCGCGGCGCCTGCCGGCTCACGGCGCCGGCGCATAGGTTCAGTGCCGCCGCAGCGCCCGACCGGGTAGGGCGCCGGTGTGCTCGCCGCCGTCCACGACGACGCGTCCGTTGACGATCACGCAGTCGATGCCGATCGGGAACTGCTTCGGTTGCTCGATCGTGGCGGGCGAGCGCACCGTCTCCGGGTCGAAGACGACGAGATCGGCCTTGAAGCCGTCTTTGAGCAGGCCGCGGTCGCGCAGGCCCAGCGTCTGCGCCGGCAGCGAGGTCAGCTTGCGGATGCAGTCGGCCATGCTCAAAATGCCCTCTTCGCGCACCAGGTCGCCCAGCATCGTCGGCGCGGCGCCGTAGGTGCGCGGGCTGACCTTTTCCCCGATCAACAGGGCGTCGCTGCCGAGCATCGTGCTGGGGTGCTCCAGGAACTTGCGCACGTTGACCGGGTTGCCGAAGGTGCCGATCTGCACCAGGTTCAGCTCTTCGTCGAGCAGCAGGTCACAGATCGTGTCGATCAGGCTCTTGCCCAGCGCTTCGGCGATCTGCGGCAGCGTCCAGCCCTCGAAGCGGCGGTGCTGCGGCCGGCTGAAGTTGGCCGTCAGGTAGTTGTGCAGCCGCAGCCGCTGGAAGTTGGGGTCGGCCGCCATCTTCTGCCGCGCCGCCTCGTCGCTCATCCGCTCCAGCAGCTTCGGCACGCCGCCGTCGTGTGTCCACTCGGGCAGCAGGCTCACCAGCCGCGTGCTGGAATAGATGTAGGGATAGACATCGGCCGTCACCTGCTGCCCCTGCGCGGCGCGCGCGTCCACGAGGTCCAGCAGCTTGCGCCAGGCGCCGGAGAAGGGCCAGCCGGAGTTGAAGTGCGAGATGTGCACGGGAATGCCGCTGCGGTCGCCGATCGCCAGCGCCTCGCTGATCGGGTCCACATGACGGTCGCCCAGGCCGAAGCGCACGTGCGTGACGTAGATGCCGCCCAGCGCGTCCGCCTCTTTCGAGAGTTCGACCAGCTCCTCGGTGCTGGCGTAGCTGCCGGGCGGATAGGTCAGCCCGGTGGAGATGCCGAAGGCGCCCTCCTCCATGCCCTGGCGGATCAGCCGGCGCTGCGCCGCCAGCTCGCCGCTCGTCGGCGCGCGGTCGTCCCAGCCCATCGCCGAGATGCGCAGCGGCGAGTTACCCATCACGTAGCAGACGTTGACCGCGACCTTGCCGTCGAAGTTTTCGAGGTATTCGCCCACGGAGCGGGCGCGCAGGCCGTCCGGCGGCCGCCCGTCGAGGCCGGCGTTGAGCGTGATGAACTGCGCCAGGTCCTCGCCCCGCAGGATCGGCGCGTAGGAGTTGCCGTCCACGCCGATCAGCTCGGTGGTGATGCCCTGGCGCACTTTCGGCTCGTGGCGCGGCTGGCTGAGGATCACGTTGCCGCTGTGGGCGTGCATGTCGATGAAGCCGGGACAAACGATGCGGCCGCGTGCGTCGATCGTGCGCTTCGCTGCAACCCGCGACGTGTCGCCGCGCAGCAGGCGCAGCGTGTCGCCCGCGATCGCCACGTCGGCGCGCTGCCAGGGGTTGCCGCTGCCGTCGTAGATCCGGCCGCCGCGAATCAGAAGGTCGTAGATCGCCATTCTCTCCGCTCCCCTCGGTGGCTCCGACTCAGAGCGCGGCCACGAGCGCGTGCAGCCGGGCGGCGAGGGCTTTGAAGGCGGCCAGATCGATCGCCGCTTCGCCGCCGCCGGCGTGGGCCTGGGGGTGTCGCACGTCGATCAGCAGGCCGTGGGCGCCGGCGGCCACGGCGGCGAGCGCCAGCGGCTCGACGAGCTGGCGCTGGCCGCTGCCCTGGCCCGGATCGACCAGCACCGGCAGGTGCGAGACGCGCCGGATCAGCGGCACCGCGCTGAGGTCGAGCGTGTGGCTCGTGGCCGTCTCGTAGGTGCGGATGCCCTGTTCACAGAGCAGCACCTGGCGGTTGCCGCCCGCGAGCAGTTGGTCGGCAGCCTGCAGCCACTCCTGGATCTGGGCCGACTCGCCGCGGGTGAGGATCACCGGCCGGTTGCTCCAGCCGCAGGTCTGCAGCAGCGGCCGCGCGTGCATCTGCTCGGCGCCGACGATCAGCAGATCGGCATGCCGCGCAATGGCGGGCACGTCGTCCGCCGCCAGCACCTCGCAGGCCACGGCCAGCCCCGTCTCGCGGCGAATGCCGTCGAGCCGTTGCAGGGCGGCCGCATCGACCTGCGGCGTGCCGAACATGGCCGAAACCGGCCGGTAGACGCCGGTGCGCATCACCTGGGCGCCGGCGTCGCGCAGCGCCGCGGCCAGCGCCACCGCCGCCGTATCGGCCTGGGGCGAGGCCGTGCCGGCGATCAGGACCGGCTGGGCGCCGCCGATCAGCACGCCGCCGGCCTGCACCAGCGTGTCGGCCGGGTGCACCTCGCGGCCGGCAAGGCGATACGGCCGCGTGAGCGGCACGACCCGCTCGACGCCGGGCAGCGGGGCGAACGCCTGCTCGATCGCGCCCGGGTCGCCGCCGCCGAGGATCAGCACGGCGCGTTCGGCCCCGCGCGAAAGATGATGCGAGAGGCCCAGCGCCTCGGCCTGCGCGATGATTCGGCGGATCTGCTCCTCGCCCGCGTCGGTGCGGATGATCACGATCATCGCCCTGCCACCACCTCCCGCCTCAGCACCGATTCGCCGTTTTGCCGGCCGCAGCAAGCGTAGCCGAGGCGGTGAACACGTGGTAGCCGTGGCGCGCTCCTTCACGCCGTTGCCGACGCCTTCGCAAGCGGCCGTGCTTGCCGGCGTCGGGCTGCGGCAAGTGGGGATCCCCCTCTACACTGGGAGGGCCGGCGCGCCCGTGAGGGCGTCCGCGCAGGGGTTCATGCATGGCCGGCGGGCAGCGGGCGATCGGCGTCATCGGCGGCGGCGCGCTGGGCCTGGGCGCGGCGCTGCGGCTGGCGGAGGCGGGCCGGCGCGTCGTCGTGATCGAACGCGAGGCGGAGCTGGGCGGTCTGGCCGCCGGCTTCCGCCCCGGCGCCGACTCGGCCGCGACGCTGGAGAAGTTCTATCACCATATCTTCCGCACCGACCGCACGATCATCCGCATGATTCAACAGCTCGGCCTCGGCGATCGGCTGGAATGGAAGCAGCCGGTGACGGCGAGCCTGCGCAACGGCCGCGTTTACCCGATGTCGCTCGGCGGCATTCTGCGCTTCGACGCGATTCCGATCGCCGACCGCCTGCGCTTCGGCCTGATGCTGGCCGCGCTCAAACTCACGCCGGGCGAGCGGCCGTTTGCTGGCAAGACCGCGGCGGGCTGGAGCCGGCGCGTGGCCGGGCCGCGGGCCTACGCGGCGCTGATCGAGCCGATCCTGGAGGGCAAGTTCGGCGGCCGCGCCAACGAGATCGCGATGGGCTGGCTCTGGAGCCGCTTTCACGAACGCTCGCTGGCGCTGGGTTATCTGCGCGGCGGCTTTCAGCAGCTCTACGATGCGCTGGGCGAACGCGTGCGGGCGCTGAGCGGCGAGATCGTGCTCGACACGGCGGCGACCCGCATCTGCAGCCACGACGGTGGGGTGCAGGTCGAGACGAACGCCGGCGCCTACGCGTTCGAGCGGCTGATCGTCACGGCGCCGCAACGCGTGTTCGAGCGCATGGCCGAGGGGCTGCCGGAGAGCTGGGCACGGCGCTACCCCGGCCCCGACTTTTACGATGCGCAGGTGCTGATCCTGGCGCTCGATCGCCGGCTCTCCGACTCTTACTGGATCTCGGTCGGCGATCCGGGCTACCCGTTCCTGGTGCTGGTCGAGCACACCAACTTCATGCCCGCCGCGGACTACGGCGGCCGGCACCTGGTCTATCTCGGCAATTATCTGCCGCCCGAGCATCCGCTGCTGCGCGAGGACGAAGCCGGACTGTTCGAGGAGTTCCTGCCCGCGATCCGCCGGTTGAACCCGTCCTTCGATCCCGCCTGGGTGCGGCAGCGCTGGCTGTTTCACGCGCCCTTTGCCCAGCCGATCGTGACCGGCGGCTATCTGCGCCGCCTGCCGCCGCTGCGCACGCCGCTGCCCGGCGTCTACCTCGCCACGATGGCCCATGTCTACCCGCAGGACCGCGGCCAGAACTACAGCCTCGCGCTCGGCCGGCGCGCCGCCGAGCTGCTGCTGCACGACGCGGGCTAAGCCTGCCCCGGCCTCTCGGCCCTCACCCCCGGCCCCTCTCCCAATCCTGGGAGAGGGGAGCTTACTCCCAGACGAAGCAGGAGACTCCCCTTCCCCTAGCATTGGGGGCCAAGGGATGAACCGGGGGATGGGAGCCCGCGCCGCTACGGTCCCCCGCCGCCGGTTACCACCAGCGTGCCGACCATCTGCAGCGGGTGCACGTCGCAGCGGAAGAAGTACTGCCCCGGCCCCGGTGTCGTGAACGTCACCGACTGCGTGTTGCCGGGACCGGTCACCACGTCGGTCTGTGCCAGCGTGGGTGCGCTGTCGTCCGGTCCGTAGTAGATGTGGATGTTGTGCGGGATCGCCGTGTCGTTCAGATATTCCACGGTGACCGAGGTGTCGGCCGGCGCCGTCAGTGTGTCTGTGTCGAAGGTCGAGTCGTTGAGCGACGAGATCGTCAATACGGTACCCGCGGCGCCGGCGGCCGGCGACGGATTCGCGGCGGGAGTCGGACTGGCGGCCGGCGCAGGAGTCGCGGCCGGCGCGGCGCCGCCCGCGGCGCCCAGCTTCAGGGCGACGAGCACGGGGTTCGCCCCGACGCCGGCGGGCAACACGATCATGTCGCCGGCCACGGCGGGCGCGCCGTTGATCCCCGCGGGCGCCTGCCAGGTCCAGACCTCAGCGCCCGTGGTCCGATCCAGCGCGTAGACCTTGCCGTCGACCGTCGATGTGAAGACCAGGTCGTTGACGACGGTGGCGCTGCCAAAGTTGGCTTTGGGCAACTGGTGATCCCAGAGCACGATGCCGGTGGCCGCGTCGATCGCCACCAGCTCGCCGCTGCTGCGCGTCACGTCGCTGGCGGTTTTCTGATCCACGCTGCTGTTGGTGAAGAACGCCGAGAGATTGACGACGGGCACGTAGACGACGCCGTCGGCATAGGCCAGCGCCGTCTCCACGCCACCGAAAATGCCGGGGTAGACCTCCATCGTCAGCCCGTCGGGGATGCTCTGCACGCGGTCGTTCTGGTGCTTGCCCACGGCGGTGTTCCAGAGCACCTTGCCCGTCGCCTCGTCCAGCGCCACGACGTAGCCGGCCTTGCCGCTGCCGATCGCGAGCTTCTGCGCCGCACCGCCGATGGTCACCGTGGCGAGGACGGGCGACGACTGAAAATCATGGTCATAAAGGTCGTGCGGCAGGATCTGCTGATACCAGCTCAGCGTGCCGCTGGCGTGGTCGAGCGCGACGACCGAATCGGTGTAGAGGTTGTTGCCGGGGCGGCTGCTGCCGCCGGGGAAGTCCGCCGTGCCGGGGAAGGGCGCCGGGTTGCCGATGCCCCAGAAGGTCATGCCGGTGTCGGGGTCGATCGCCGGGGGATACCAGGCGCCGCCGCCGCTGTTCACCTGCGCGTTGCCCCAGATGTCGGCGGTATCGACGGTGTTGAACTGCCACTTGACCGCGCCCGTCGCCTGGTCCAGGGCGAAGATCGCGCCGGTGTTGCCGCCCTGGTAGAAGCTGCTGACGCCGCTGCCCGGCACGGTGCTGCCCAGCACCATATTGTCGTAGGCCAGCAGTTGAATATCGACGCCGGTGCCCGGGGCGGGCGAGACCTTCGTGGACCAGATCTCGGCGCCGGTGTTCTCGTCGAGTGCTGCGATCGTGAAGGCGTCTTTCGCCACGAAGACTTTGCCGTAGCCGATCGCCGGGCCGTTCGGACCGATCGAGTCGGCGTCATACATCTGCTGCCACTTGACCTGGCCGCTGGCGAGGTCGATGGCGAAGACGTTGCTCTTCAGATCCTGAAAGAAGACGGTGTTGCCGTCGATCAGCGGGTTGGTAGCGGCGGCGCCGAAGATGCCCTTACCCGGCACGTCGAACGTCTAGGCGACGCCGAGCTGGCTCACGTTCTGCGAGGTGATGCCGCCGTCGGTCTGGGCGCGGGTGTTGGCGAGGTCTTTGTTCGCCTGCGGCCACTGGTCGAGGTGGGCGGCGACCTCGGGCGGCACGGCCGGATTGCCGCCCTGCGCCGCGGCGGGCCAGTCGCGCCCGGCCAGGCCGAAGCCCAGGACGGCCAGCAGCGCCAGCAGCGGCCACAGTGGCCAAGCAGAGAGACGCAACCAGCGAGTGAGACGTGCCATCGCACCCTCCTGAAGCCGCGGTTCAAAACCGGCGCGCCGGAGCGGCGTCACGCGTGCGCTGCAGCCGAGATGCGAGTCTTGAAACCGGCAGTCTATCGCGGCGGGGCGGTCTGAGCGCACGATACGAACTGTTTAGCGCGAGTGCAAGTTCCGTGCGCACGTCGAAACACAGCGAGGCCGGCACAAACATGCCGGCCTCGCTGTGTTTCTGGGAGCGCGGCGGCGCGTTTACGTCGTGCCGTTGCGGCCGTTGCGCTTCGCGCGCAGCTTGAGCACGCCCTCTTCGAGGCCGGGCATAAGCGGTAGCGTGCTGGCTCGGTCTACTCGTTCGCGTCGGCCCCTCAGCGGACCGTGGCGATCGGAGCCGATTCGCCACGGCGCGCCATCACGGGCAGCCCCTGCCGCCGTCGGCATGTCGGCCGCTACCCGACCCACGGTTCACCAGCCAGGGGGAAGGATGCTGGCTCACGCTCGCCACTGTATGTCTCGTCAAGAGGAGCGTCCGCAAATGGCTCGCTTGCGGGCCTGTACTTTGGCATGCAGAGCAGAGGGCGAAAAGGCTTCGCTTTTGAACACTTCTGGGAGTGTTTCAGAACTCCAGGCGTGGGCTACGTGGTGACGGGTTGTGAAACATCAGTGGCAGAGGTGCGCCTGCAGCAGCCGGCGCTGACCCAACCTGAGGAACGCCGCGCCTTCCATTTCGGCTGGTCGTTCTGGTGGCGCGGGCATCAAGCCGTGGCCGCCCGCTGCCAAACTGCCCGCCGCGCCCAACGACGCGCTCGCCCGCTGCCCAGCGCCGCCGACGTGCCGGCGCCACTTGCTATGGAACCGACGGCGCCGCAGGCCGGGGAACTGACGGTGGCGGATTGGGAGGCGGTCTGCGCGCTGCCGCCTCCGCGGCGTCTGCTGGTGGGACGCTCCCGGCACGACCATCGCCCGGTGCTGGGCGGCATCGTCTGGGTCATCCGGCACACGCCTCGTGGCGCTCCATGCCGCCCGCCGGTGGCAAGTGGGCGACGGCCTGCAAGCGCTACCGACTCTGGGAGCCCCGTGGCCAAGATCGTAGCGTTGGCTGAGAGGTCATTCTGTGCGCGGACGGCCGGGGCACCAGTACGGCCGTCGAGCGGCATCAGTTCGACCGCGAGCAGGAAACCGGTGAACTCCGCGAGGCGCCGGCACGCGGCCCAGCACAGACGCTGGGCACGTGCTCGGGCAACCGAAGGGCGTGGCGCGTTCATGGGCGATTCCCTCTACAGCTGTTCTGAGACACTGCGCAACATCAACCTTGATCTTTCGCACGTTCGATGACCTGGAGCCATTTCGCTGGGGCACGAGCGCTGTCCAGACGTGAAGAGATAACACGGCCAGTGCACATCACCGAGACTGCGGGAGAGCCACACCGCGTGATCAACGACGGCTCCCGCGGCTGGCTCCTGAGGCGCAGCCGGGCCGAGCAGGTCTGCCGCAACGCCACGCAATGTGTTCCGCAGCGGCCAAGTGCTGTCGCTGGGCGCTACTCAGGGGTGGGCAACGCGGTCAGGTCGAGACTGGCACGGAGTTGATTCTCGTCCGCGAGCGCCCGCTGGGCTTCCGTCGCAGCGGCGGCAATTCCGTTGGGGGCTGGCGATGCAGTCATAGTCGAATCGGAGCGCAGGTCGACGATCTGCACGTCGGGCAAGCCGAGTGAGTGCCGGACGGCGTTGAGGTCCGCGACTGCCTGCGCGAGGGTGTTGGCTGTGCCCGCGTCGACCGGCACGATCGTGGCCGCGAATGGCGGGAGACCCACCGGCAGGCGGATGGCCTCGGCCGCGTCGAGCTCCGCCTGCACCTGCTGGGCGCGGTCCGTCGTGTCGACCAGGATGAACTGCGGCGCCTGGGCCGTGGGGCGCACGCCAGCTGAAACCGCCGGGCCAGTAGTACTGCCGCTGGCGGCGACACTGGGCGGTGTTGCACCGCTTCCCCGTGCCTGCACCTGCGGCCGGGCGGTGGTCCGGCTGCGGTGTGCCCGCAACCCCACCTGCCAACTCCCTAAACCGGCCACCAGGCCGAGCGCCAGCGCGGCACCGATCGCCAGCGCCACGTGCCGTCGAGGGTTCTGCTTCCGGGTTCCCGTGTACGTCGCCATGGTTGTCCTCCGACGCGTCACGACCGCGTGTATCATGGGTGGGACCGAGGTCCCCACGCGGCCTACCTGCACGCTAGGGCCGCCGAGCCGGCGCGAGCGGTCACGCCGTAGTCAGGTAGTAGTCAGTAAGCGGTCACGCCGGCGTCAGCTGCTGACGGGAGAGGTCCGGGTGCCGTCCGTACCGTCGGCCAGCGAACCTGTGCCCCCCGTCCTGCCGCCGTGGCCGGTGGTGCTGCGGGCGCTGCGGGAGGCCGGGGGTATCACCCGCGCGGGCTGGGCGGCGCGGCTGGGCTACAGCCTGAGCACGGTCCAGCGTTGGGAGCGTGGCGATAACGTGCCCGACGCGGTCGCGGAGGCGGCCCTCCTCACTCTGCTACGGGAGGAAGGGCTGCTGCGCCGCTATACGGACGGCCCGCTGCGTGGGCAGACGCTCGCGGAAGCCGAACTCCGGGAGCTGCTGGCTGCAGCCCGAAGTGGCAAGCAGGCGCTGCTCAGCCCGCCGGTGCTGCAGTTCGTGCGCGACCCCCGCTCCGTGGGGGTGCCCACCGACCTACCGGTCCCGCTAAGCGGCTTGATCGGGCGTGAGCAGGAGTTGGCTGACCTCACCGCCCTGCTGGCGCGCACGCGGTTGCTCACCATCACCGGGCCTGGTGGGGCGGGCAAGACCAGGCTCGCCGTAGCGGTAGCGCATGGCCGGCGCGCCGCTTTCGCCGACGGCGTATGCTTCGTCGATCTGGCACCGCTCACCGACCCAACGCAGGTGGGCGCCGCCATCGCCCAGGCGCTACGCCTTCGGGAACAGCCCGGTCTCCCGCTCCTGGAGCGACTTGTGGCCTTTTTGGGGACGAAGCAGGTGCTGCTCGTCCTGGATAATTTCGAGCACCTGTTGGCCGCAGTGGAGGACGTTGGGCGCTTGGTACAGATGGCCCCGGCCGTCACCCTGCTGGTCACGAGCCGGGCGCCATTGCGCCTGCGCGGCGAGCAGGAGTACCCGCTCGCGCCGCTGCCGGTGCCGGAGCGGGCTGCCAACCCAGCCGCCTTGGCCGCCAATCCGGCCGTGCAGCTGTTCGTGGCCCGCGCCCGCGCCGTTCGCCCCGACTTCACGCTCACGGATGCGAACGGCGCGGTCGTCAGCGCGATTTGCACCCGGCTCGAGGGCTTGCCGTTGGCGATCGAGCTGGCCGCAGCGCGGATCCGCGCGGTGCCACCCGCCACGATCCTCGACCGTCTGGAGCAGCGGCTGCCGATGCTGACCGGCGGTGCTCGGGACGCGCCGGCGCGGCAACAGTCGCTGCGCGACGCCATCGCCTGGAGCTACGAGTTGCTGCTGCCTGCCGAGCAAGCGCTGTTTCGCCGGCTGGCCGTCTTCGCCGGGGGCTGCACGCTGGCGGCAGCAGAGGCGGTCTGCAACGCTGCGGGAGACCTTGACGTGCTGGACGGCCTCAGCTCCCTCGTGGAGAAGAGTCTGCTGCGGGACGGTGCCGACGGCGCGGATGAGCCACGCTTCACCATGCTGGAGACGATTCGCGAGTTCGCGCGCGAGCAGCTGGAGGCGAGCGGCGAGGCCGGCACGGTCCGA
Source organism: Dehalococcoidia bacterium (assembly GCA_035310145.1). Taxonomy (NCBI): domain Bacteria; kingdom Bacillati; phylum Chloroflexota; class Dehalococcoidia; species Dehalococcoidia bacterium. The sequence continues at coordinate 70,112 of DATGEL010000039.1, read as the reverse complement.
GCCGGGCACGCCCGCTGGTGCCTCAGCCTGGCGCAGGCGGCCAACCCGGCGCCGTACCCCGCGGCGGTGAGTCCCGCCTGGCAGGCGCAGTTGGCGGCAGAGCACGACAATCTCCGCACCGCCCTCGCCTGGGGGCTCACCGCGGCGGCGGTCGACGGTGGGGAGCAGGTGCTGCAGCTGGCCGGCCTGCTGAGCGCCTTCTGGTGCGTGTCGGGACAGCTAACGGAGGGGCGGCACTGGTTAGGGCTCGCGTTGGGGGCCGGGGCGCCGGCGTCCGCGGCGAGCCGGGCCGTGGCGTTGGCCGGCGCGGGAGTCCTTGCTGCGTTCCAGGACGATCTCGCTGCCGCGCAGGCGCAGTTTACCGCCGCCTTAGCATTGTGGCGGCAGGTGGGCGAGCCGCGCGGCGTCGCGTTCGCCCTCAGTCACGCAGGACTGACGCACCCCGACCGTGGCAGGCGCCGGGCCGGGGTAGAGGAGAGCGTCGCCCTCTGGCGGCGCACCGGCGACGCGTGGGGTCTGACCATGGCGCTCCACATGCTGGCGAACGTGGCGGCCGTGAACGGGGATCTCGCCAGCGCCGTCGCCGCCGCGGAGGAGGCGTTCGCCTTAGCCCGGGCGCAGCAGGACCCGCTGTGGCTGGCGCAAACGACGCGCCGGCTGGGCCAGTTGGCCCTGGCGCAGCACGATGTACGGCGTGGGGAGGGCTTGCTCCTGGAGGCCCTGGCGCAGCTACGCCAGGCGGGCGATCTGACGCACGTGCTCTGGACGCTCTTCGATCTGCTGCCGCTGGCGCTCGCGGCGTACGACCCGGGGCGTGCACGGGCCTACGGTGAAGAGGCGCTGGAGCTAGCAGACGCACTCGGAGACCACCGCTATGACGCTGCCATCTACGTCTTAATGGGTCTGGCAGAGCAACTGACGCATCAGGATGAGCGGGCAGCCGACCGCTTCGCGCGCTGTCTCCGGGCGGCGCACGCGCAGGGCACGCGGCGGCTCCGCGTGCAGCGGCCCACGGTATGCGTGGCGCTGGCCGGGCTGGGGCGGTACGCGCTTGAGCGCGGCTGGCCCGAGCAGGCCACCCGGCTCATAGCCGTGGCGCAGGCACTGCCAACGCTGCGCATCGCGTGGGTGGAACACCTCGCACGACCCTGGTACGAGCGCACGCTCGCCGCCGCCCGCGACGCTCTCGGTGAGGCGGCGTTTGCGGCGGCGTGGGCTGCCGGGGAGGCGCTATCCGACGCGCAGGCGTTAGCGGAAGCACTGGCTGTCACGGAGGAGCGTGCCCCGCGAGTGGTCTAATCGCAAGCCGTAGTACGTAGCGGTCCGCAACAATCAGACGGCCGGGGAACGCCCGCAAACCGGGGTTTATGAGGCCATGCTTTGCCCCGCCCATATTTGACAGGCCCGCTGCTACCGAAACCCCGCGGACTATGACGGAGGCCGCTAATGGGGGCACTGCTGCTTGGCACGGCCATGACCGGCGGCGTGGCCATCTACCAGCCAGGACAGATCTTAGCCGCGCGGTGCCAGAGGGCGGCCCAGACGCGGGGGCGCCCCGTGCCCAGCCCCCGATGAGTCGCTCGCATAACTCAGCGCTATGCCTTCATGGCGGGCGTCATACGCCGCTCGGCGGGGTACGTTGTGCTCGTAGAGAGGAGCGAACGACCATGGAGTATCCTTCGCGCCCGCCGTGGTATCAGCGACCGTCTCCCGGTCGACGGCGGTATTCACTCCACGGGCGGAGGCGCAATTCCCGCGTGTCAGCCGACTCCGATGCTCCCGCGAGGACATCCTCCATCTCGAAGAGGGCCTGTTACTTGAGCTTGATTCTAGAACGGTTTGGAGAACGGCTCGCCGCGTGGGCGGCTGTCCGAAAACGCGTCCGAGAATCAACGTCTCATCTGCGTAAACGCTGACGGGTTTGGGTGCGGGCTCCGGTCCGCGACACTGGCCCGGGCATCGGCGCCGACGACGCCACGATCTGCATCCGCCGGAGTGGCAGGCAGCTCACGTGCGTCGCACCACGGATGGTGGTGCGACGCACGTGACTCGCCGACGCTTACGCCGTGCCGTTGCGGCCGTTGCGCCGGGCGCGGGCCTTCTGCACGCCCTCCTCCAGGCCCGGCAGCATCGGCATGGCGCCGGCAGTGCTGCTGGCCTCGGTGGTCTCGCCGGCCTTGCCGCGGCGGCGCGGCGCGGGCGCCTCATCTTCATCCGGCCCCTCGATGCCGGCGATCGCGGCGACCGTGTCGCCGGGGCGCGGGCGGATTATGCTCACGCCCTGGGTGGCGCGGCCGATCACGGAGATCGCGTCCACCGTCGTACGCAGCACGATGCCGTCGCCGGTGATGATGATCAGCTCGCGCGTGCCGTTCACGGGGCGGATCGCCGACACGCGGCCGGTCTTGTCCGTGACCTTCATGTTCAGCACGCCGCCGCCGCCGCGCTTCTGTGTCGGGTACTGCGTGTACGGCGTGCGCTTGCCGTAGCCGTGCTCGCTGATCGTGAACAGGTGGTGCGCGTCGTTGGCGACCTCCATGCCCACGACGTAGTCGCCGGACGCGAGCTTGATACCGCGCACGCCGCCGCTCGAGCGCGAGGCCATGCGCAGATCGCCCACGGGGAAGCGGATCGCCTGGCCGTCGGCGGTGGCCATCACCAGCTGGTCGGTCGAGCGGGCCATGCGGGCGGAGACGAGCGCGTCGCCCGGCTCAAGGTCCATGGCGATCAGGCCGTTGCGGCGCACACTCTCGAACTCTTTGAGCGGCGTGCGCTTGATCTCCCCCAGCCTGGTTGCCAGCAGCAGGCAGTCGCCGTCGTACGTCTGCGTGGCGATTACGGCCGTGACCAGCTCGCCCTGCTGGATGTCGATCAGGTTGATCAGCGGCAGGCCGCGGGCCTGGCGCGAGGCGTCGGGAATCTCGTGCGCCTTGAGCTGGAAGACCTTGCCGCGGTCGGTGAAGAAGAGCAGGTAGTCGTGCGTGTCGGCCACCATCATGCGGTGGACGGCGTCTTCCTCGCGCGTGGGCATGCCGGTGAGGCCCTTGCCGCCGCGGCGCTGCGGCCGGTAGGTATCGAGCGGAATGCGCTTGATGTAGCCGCGGCGGCTGAGCGTGACCACGATCGGCTCGTGCGGGATCAGGTCCTCGTCGGAGAAGTTTTCCAGCTCCTGCTCGACGATCTGTGTGCGGCGCTCGTCGCCGTACTTCTTGCGCAGCTCCAGCGTCTCGTCTTTGATCACGCCGTCGAGCTGGGCCGCGTCGGCCAGCAGCCCTTCCAGGTAGGCGATCGTCTTCAGCAACTGCGCGTGCTCGTCGATCAACTGCTGGCGCTGCAGCGCGGCCAGGCGGCTGAGCGTCATGTCGAGGATCGCCTGCGCCTGGCGCTCGCTGAAGCTGAACGGCCGCTCCTGTAGCCTGGTCTTCGCCTCGGCGGCGCTGGCCGAGCCGCGGATCAGGCGGATCACCGCCTCGATCTTGTCCAGCGCCTTGAGCAGGCCGGCGACGATGTGCTCGCGCTCGCGCGCCTTGTCCAGGTCGAACTGGCTGCGCCGCCGCACTACGTCGCGGCGGAAGTTGAGGTATTCCAGCAGCGCCGTGCGCAACGTCACCGTCTTCGGCTGGCCCTTGACCAGGCAGAGCATGTGCACGTTGAACGACGACTGCATCGCCGTGTGCTTGTAGAGCGTGTTCAGCACCTGGCGCGGCTGGGCGCCGGCCTTCAGCTCGATCACCACGCGCATGCCGTGGCGGTCGGACTCGTCGCGCAGGTCGCTGATCCCTTCGATCTTCTTGTCCTTGACCAGGTCGGCGATCTTCTCGATCAGCGCCGCCTTGTTGGTCTGGTAGGGCAGCTCGGTGATGATGATCGCGAAGCGGCCGGCGCGAGCCATCTCCTCGATATGGGCGCGGGCGCGCATGATGATGCGGCCCTGGCCTGTGGCGAAGGCGTTCTTGATTCCTTCACGGCCGATGATCATGCCGGCCGTCGGGAAGTCCGGCCCGCGCACGATCTCGGCCAGTTCTTCGGTCGTCGTGGCCGGGCGCTCGATCAGGCGGGTAACCGCGTTGCAGATCTCGGTGAGGTTATGCGGCGGGATGTTGGTCGCCATGCCCACGGCGATGCCGGACGAGCCGTTGACCAGCAGGTTCGGCAGCCGCGCGGGCAGCGCCTCCGGCTCCTCGTGGCTGGCGTCGTAGTTGGGGCGGAAATCGACCGTGTTCTTGTCGATGTCGGCCAGCATCTCGTCGGCGATCGCCGCGAGCCTGGCTTCCGTGTAGCGCATGTGGGCCGGCGGGTCGGCGTCGATGCTGCCGAAGTTGCCCTGACCGTCGACCAGCGGGTAGCGCAGGGAGAAGTCCTGCGCCATGCGCACCATCGCCTCGTAGACGGGCGCATCGCCGTGCGGGTGATACTTGCCCATCACCTCGCCGACGATGGCGGCGCTCTTCTTGTAGGCCGCGGTGGAGCGCAGGTTCATCTCGCCCATGGCGTAGAGAATGCGGCGCTGCACCGGCTTGAGGCCGTCGCGCACGTCGGGCAGGGCGCGCGACACGATCACGCTCATCGCGTAATCGAGGTAGGACTGCCGCATCTCGTCTTCGATCCTGACCGGGCTGACGCGATCCTCGGGGCGTTCGATAACCATGCCTGCTAATCCTTCGTTCCCAGTGCGCCCGCGGCGCTGAAGACCCTATGCGGACAGGCGGTTGCAGAGCACTGGGCGCATACGCGTGCCGGCGCCCTCGAGTTCCGTTCGCTGCGCTACGTGGCTGCCAGGCGCGCCTCGCGCGCGGCGGCCACGAGGGCGGCGAACAGATCATGCGATGCTTCGCTCATCTCCGGCCGCTCGGGGTGCCACTGCACGCCGAGCACGAAGCGATGGGAAGGGCTCTCCAACCCCTCGACCATGCCGTCCGGGCTCATAGCCGAAGGCAGCAGCCCCTCGCCGAGCATGTGTTCGCGCACGGCCTGGTGGTGGCGCGAGTTGACGCGCCGCCGGCCGGCGCCGATCAGCGTCGCCAGCACGCTCGCCTCGTGCACGTCCACGTCGTGCCAGCGCGAGTCGTGCGGCGGTTCCGCATGGGCGCGGTGGCCGTCGCCGGGGATGTGCTGCTGCAAGCGCCCGCCACAGGCCACGTTCAACACCTGATGCCCGCGGCAGATCGCCAGCAGGGGCAGGTCGCGGCGCAGCGCCTCGCGGATCAACGCGATCTCCAGCTCGTCGCGCGGGCCGTCCGGCTGCATCAGCTCGGGAACAGGCGCCTCGCCGTAGCGGGCTGGATCGACGTCCGTGCCGCCGGTGACGAGCAGCGCATCGACGCTATCGAGGAAGGCCGTAGCATCCAGCCCGGGCGCGGCGATCACCGGCTCGGCGTTCGCTTCGCGCACGCGCGCGATGTAGTTGTCGTAGCCCTTCGCCGCGCCGGCGCTGCCCACCGTGACCGCGATGCGTGGTGCGTTCATGCGTCCTCCCACGCCTATATTGTAACAAGTTTCTTCTATTTAATCAGCCTGCGGCGCACGAGACCGCTGGCGATCCAGGCGCAGACGGCCGCTTCGGCGCAGAGCACGGCGACGTGCAGCAGGTCCTGCGGCACGGGCTTGCCGTCGAAGAGATGGCGGTAGGTCGAGGTCGCCACCGTGAGCGGCGAGGCCCAGGCGACGACCTGCAGCCAGCCGGGCGTGCGCTCCAGCGGGAAGAAGGTGCCCGAAAGCCAGAAGATGGGGATGATCACCAGGCTGAAGAAGTAGCCGAGGAAGCTGATCGACGGCGCGATCGCGGTGAAGCAGAGCGAGAGCGCGCCCATCGCCAGGCCCAGCAGGTAGGCGAGCGGCAGCGTGAGCAGCGCCCAGGGCGAGCGCAGGATGGCGTAGTGCGGCGTGAAGGCGAGAATCACGGCGAGGATGTAAACGCTGTTCACCAGGCAGCGGGTCGAGGCCCAGAGCAGGTCGCCCATCACCACATCATCCAGTGACGCCGGCGTGGAGGCGACGGCCTGATAGGTGCCGTGGTTCGCCATGCGGAAGTAGACGCCCCAGCAGCACTCGAACGTGGCCTGGAACATGCCGAACTGCGCCAGCACGCCGGGCGCCAGGAAACGGATGTACGACTGGTCGATGCCGAGGCTGACGAACTGCCCCAGGCCGAGCCCCATGCCGAACAGCACGAGCAGCGGCTCGACCAGCGGCAGGAACAGCTCCGTCTTCCACAGCTTGAGATAGACGTCGCGGTTGCGGCGCCAAACGTTGAGCGCGTGGTGCGAGAGGTCGGGCGCGACCAGCACGTTGCGCAGGCCGCGCGGTTGGGCGACGGCGATCAATCGAGCAACCCCCTTCCCGTGAGGCGCAGAAAGACGTCTTCGAGGTTGGCGCGGCGGATGAGGATGTCTTCGGGCAGACCGAGTTGCGCGGCGACCGGCGCGCCGAAACCTTCGGTGAAGATGTAGAGCGCGTCGCCCGCGTCTTCCACCTGCAGGCCCTCGATCTGGTGCAGGCGGCGCAGCAGTTCCGGGCGCTCGGCCGGCGTCGGCTCGGCCTCGATCACCTCGTAGCCCGCGTGCTCGCGGATCAGGTCCAGCGGCGAGCCCTGCACGAGGATGCGGCCCTGGTGCATGATCACCAGCCGGTCGCAGAGCCGCGCCGCCTCGTCCATGTAGTGCGTGGTGAGCAGCAGCGTCATGCCCTGCTCTTTGAGACCGCGCAACTGGCGCCAGACCAGGTGCCGCGCCTGCGGGTCGAGGCCCGTGGTCGGCTCGTCGAGCACCAGCAGCACGGGATCGCTGATCAACGCGCGGGCGATCGCCAGCCGCCGCTTCATGCCGCCGGAGAGGTCATCGACCTTCTCGCCGGCCTTCTCCTTGAGCTGGAAGAGCGCCAGCGCCGCGTCGGCGCGGCGTTCGGCCTCGTGCCGCGGCAGGTCGAAGTAGCGGGCGTAGAAGATCAGGTTCTGGCGAACGGTGATGTCCGGGTCGAGGTTGTCGTCCTGCGAGACGACGCCGAGCCGCGCCTTGACCGCGCGCGGCTCGCGCTGCACGTCCAGCCCGTCCACCAGCAGCTCGCCGCCGCTGAGCGGTGAGAGGCAACAGGCCATGCGGATCGTGCTCGACTTGCCGGCGCCGTTGGGGCCGAGGAAGCCGAAGCATTCGCCGCGGCGCACGTCGAAGTCGACGCCGGCGACGGCGGTGAAATTGCCGTAACGCTTGGTGAGGCCGCGCGCCGAGACGAGCGGCGGACGGTCTGCCATGGAGAGGCGCGGAAGGCCAGCCGAAGAAGTGGAAGCGAGCACGTCCTGGTCCTGCCGGTGCGCGGGCACCGGCAGCAACCGGCGGCGCACCTAATAGTGATGAAGAAGGGCGAGCGCTTGGGCAACGCGGGCGGCGACAAGCGGCGCCCCGCGCCCGGCGCTAAACCGGACGCGGCGGTCTCTGGCCAGCGGCACAAAGACCATGCAGCCGCGCGTTCCCTCGCCTGCCATCGTTGCTGTGCTACCTCATCGGGCCGCGGCGCCTGGACAGCCGCGGCCTTGCATTATCTCATCGCGCCAATGATACGACGGCGGAGGGGGCGCCGCCTAGCCCTGGTCGTTCGCGCGTCACGCGGGAGCACGCGAACCGCCGTAGAGAGACGGCCACGACTCATTGCACGCTGTGCAGGCCGTGCGTGCCGTCCTGCCGCGTAGCGTTACGCCGTGCTTTCTGGGAGGCCGAGCTCAAGCGTTGCCCAGGAGCGCATCGCCCGCAGCCGGCGATCGAGATACGCCTCGTCGAGCCACCAGCATTCCCGGCCGGCGATGACGTTCCCCAGGTGAAAGCCGAGATGCCACAGGTCGCGCACCGCCACGAGCAGAGGAATCGCCTGGATATCCGTCGAGGTCAGTGCCCTGCGCTCGCGGTAGGCCCGCAGGAAGGCGGGCCAGATGTCCGGCCAGGTGCTCAGGCGGACGTTCATACGGAATACGGCCAGATCGTAGGCACGCCAACCATCGCCGCAGAGGTCGAAGTCGAACCAGGTGAGGCCACCCTCAGGGGTAATGTGCGTGTTACCCGGATAGACGTCGCCATGGATTGGCCCGGTGTCCAGCCGCGGCGCCAACGTCGCGAGGCGCTGGCTCAGCCACGTTGCCAGGCCGGCAAGGAAGGCGGTGTCGGCGGGACGGTGGCCCAGGGCCTGCGTCAGAATCGTCAGGGGATGCCACAGCAAGGTATCGAGATCGAGGCGGAACCGCTGATGGGCGCTGCGGAAGCTGTCGCCGGCGCGGTGCAGGTCTGCCAGCGCCGAGCCAAGCCTCGCCGCATGGCGATCATCGCCGGGCGGAGCGCTGCCCGGCGCATAGCGGAAGTGGACCGTAGGACGGACACCTTCCGGCGCCGACAGGAGATGCACGTCGCGTCCGTCGCGCGCGGCGATCGGCAGCGCCACGGAGATGCCGGACGCAGCGAGCCAGCGGAGCAGGTCCAGCTCGTAGCCGATCTCCTCAACCGATCGCCACCCATGCCGATACACCCGCAGCATCGATGGCTGCGACGCACCGTGCAGGAGGTAGGTGTCGTTCATGCCGGTGCGGAACAGGCGACAGACGGCGAACGGCCCATCTACCAGATGCGCGCTGGCCCAGCCGCGTAACGCGGAGGGAGCGAGTACGGAGGATGCCACCGGAAATGTGGGCGTGGTGCGGCCGTCTTCCTGCATAGCATCCGGTTGAGGCGAATCCAGGAGGATCTTCCGCCGAACCGAGCATGGCCAGCCCGGGTCCGGCGGTTCCGTCTATGCCTGTGCAGCCGGGGATGGGACGCGCGATTTACTCGTCGTCGTAGGGCGAGCCATCGCTGTCGTCGCGCTCCTGCGCCTTCTGGTAATCGAGCAGGCGCACGTCGCCGGTCGTCTCCTGGGCGTCGCCGTCTGTGTCCCAGCCCTCGCCGGCCTCGGTCTCTTCCTGGACCTCTTCGTCCTCGTCGTCGTAGCGCACCAGGCCCTCGCGCGTGTAGGGACGGGGCGAGCCGTTGAGCCCGGAAGGCGGAAAGGAGGGCCGGCCGGCCTGGCTGGGGTGCTGGAACGTTTCTTTAATGATGACGCGGGCGCCGTCGTGCGTGAGCGCGGAGATGGCGGCGGCGTACTGATTGCCGCCGTCCATGAAGCGCAGCAGGCGCAAGGCAAGGCGCGGCTCGACCTGGCCGAGCAGATCGCCGGCCGTGTTGTCGGCGAAGAGCTGGTTGCCCTCGCGGCGCAGCAGCACGCGCTCGCCGGCAGTCATGTGGCTGATCGCCTCGCGCTGCGGGCGCATCAGCGCGGTGATGCCGGATTTGCCCGTCTCTTCGACGAAGAGCTTGGGGTCGACGTAGTCGCGCGGCGTGGCGAGCGCAGGCGCCTCGCCCTGCGCCTTTTGCTCGAGCGAGGAGTAGTTCTTGCGCGCGATCTGGTTGGTGGGGTCGATCTGCAGGGCGCGGCCGTAGGCTTCGCGGGCATCGCGGTAGCGGCCGATCGCCATCAGGGCGCGGCCGAGGCGATTGAAGGCGTCGCCGTCGCGGCCGCCGGTCAGCTCGATGATCTGCTGGTTGAGCTGGACCGCCTCTTCCCAGCGGCTCTGCATGGCGGCCTTAATTGCCTGTTCGCTGCGCTGGCGGCGCAGACGTGCGAGTTCGTCGGTTTGGTATACCATCGCGGGTTCCTGTTCTGAGACTCCGGGCATTGTATGCGCTGGATTTCGCGCTTTCAAGCCAAAATTGGGCTACGTTCAACGGATTGTCGCACTCTTGTGAGCGCGGGCACAATCCCCTTCGCCAGCGTGGGGTTGACCAGATCACGGCGCTGAACTAGCATGGAGGTCTGCGAGCCAGAGTACGCGGCGGGCGGCTAGCTCAGTTGGTTAGAGCGCTTCGTTCACACCGAAGAGGTCACTGGTTCGAGTCCAGTGTCGCCCACCAGCCGCCCGGGCGAACGGGCTGGCAAGCAAGCCGAAGTGGCGGAACCGGCAGACGCGCTACATTCAGGGTGTAGTGAGCTTTACGCTCGTGGGAGTTCAAATCTCCCCTTCGGCACCGGGCCTGGGTCCTGAGGCATTGAGGCATCGCACGGCAACGTGCGCTCGTAGCTCAGTCGGATAGAGCGTCAGGTTGCGGACCTGAAGGTCGTGGGTTCGAGTCCCGCCGAGCGCGCCACAGCAGGCAGACCCAGCACGCAGGTCGGCGGCCGGCAGGCCGCCGTTTCTGATCGCGATCCACCTTGGCCGGAGGCGAGCCGGTGACCATCGACGCAACGCCGCCACTCCAGCAGGGCGAGCGCTATCTTTCACCGGGCGAGGTAGCCGGCCGCCTGCTGCTGCGCCTGGAAAGCGTGCTGGAGCTCATCGAGGAAGGGCGGCTGCGCGCCGAGCCCGGCGGGCGCTCGGGCTACCGCATCCCCGAAAGCGCGCTGCTCGACTTCCGCCAGCAGGCCTACCGCCGCGAGCATTTCCCCGGCGTGGATCACGGCCTGCATTCCTGGCCGACGGACGCGCCGCGCTCGAGCAACCTGCCCGTACCCGCGCAGAACGCCGCCGAGAACGAGGCGCTCGCCCCGCGCTGGCCCTTCCCGCACGCGTAGCGCCGGCCAGCGACGGTGCCCGCTGAACCGACACCAACGCAGGGCGGCGGCGCGGGAGCAAGAGCTCCCGCGCCGCCGCCCTGCGCTGCTATGCCGAGGAGGTTATGCCCGCGGCCGCAGCCCTGGCAGGCCAGTGCCTGCGGTACCTTCCGCCTGCGGCCGGTGCGTGGCCGTGAGGATCGCCTCGCCCGCCAGCCAGGCGACGATCACACCGGCCAGTGCCACGATGTAGCCGACCAGCGGGTGCGCCGCGTTCCACTGGTTGTTCGCCACCACGGCGACCACCCCAGCCGCGGCAAAGGCGACCACCCAGCCCAGCACCCCCAGCGTCGTCATCCCTGGCCGTACCGGCTCCTCATGCGCAGACTCCAGCGCATGGCCGGGCTTCCACGGCGTGCCGATGGCCGGCAAGAGGTAGTAGTCCGCGCCGAGGTAGCCGGCGACCTTCCAGCCCAGCACGAGCAGGATGGCGAGCGCGAACAGCACCGGGTTGATGCTGGCCGAGCCGGCGAGCATGAAGTTGAAGTTCATGAAGGCTCCGAAGAAGGCCGCCACGCCCACGAAGGCGCCCACGATCAGGGCGATGCCGATCACCGTCTCGCCGAAGGCGATCAGCCTGGCGAACCAGGTGTACCACTCGCGGTCAAGCATGTATTGGAGGAAGTCGTGGTACCAGCCGTAGTGAACCGCTGCGCCCTTCGCGCCGGCGTCCACCTTGGTCGCGTTCGTCCAGAAGCCCTGCAGCGCCGTGCCCGTCCGCGTCCAGGCGGGGCTGTTCACCTTTTCAATGCCCGCCGAAAGCCACTGCCAGCCGATGTACAGCCGCAGCAGCAGGAAGAGCGGCGCCATCATCGGGCTGCCGAAGATCGCGCGGACGAAGCCGGGATCGGGGAACGCCTCCGTCTTTTAGATCGGTGTACCGATGCGTCGTGCCAGCTCCATCGCGGCACCTCCTCGCCTTTTCCTGCCGCCCGGCATCTTCAGAAGAGCGGCCATCTGCCCACGCGTAGTATCTCGGTTGGCACGGCGCCGGTCTGTCGGGCAGGGAACGACAAGTTCGGCCCGCCGTCGTCGTCGGGGTTTGCCGGACAAGGGAGACGCAGCGCGGGTGGCCGCGACTGGGTACGCGCCGCGCATGACGCCACGCGCCGCGCACCCGCAGCCCCGTGTTTGGCAGGCGGGCGGCGCGCTATGGGCGCCGCGCCCGCTCGCTCAGATACGAATGGCGCAGCCCCCAGAGCAGCCGCCAGGCGAAGAGCGTGAGCGCGGCCAGCGCCAGCACGCCCGCGGCGGCCATCGGCCAGTAGCGCGTCGCCAGCACGCCGCGCTCTTCCAGCAGGGCGCCGCCGGCCCGCAACACGACCGCCGCGCCGAGCAGCCAGGCGTAGACACGCACGCGCCGGGCCATGGCGGCGCCCTGAGCGCGCTCCGCGGCGAACATGTGGCCCACCAGGTACGCCATGCCGATGATCAGCGTCGAAACCACGCCCAGGGCGAAGACGTGCCGCGCGGCATCGTCGATCGCGGCGGGCGTTTCGGCGTGAAGGCGCAGGCCGCGCCAGGCGCCATAGGCGATCAGCGCCGCATCGGCAAGCAGCCAGCCGTACGCCGCCCGCAGCAGGAGCGCGATCGCCTGCGCCGTGTCCCGCATGCGCGAGGCGGGCCGCCAGACGCCGATGCAGCCGGCGCCCGCGACGAGCCCGCCCGCGAACAGCAGCCGCCCGGCCGCGCTCAGCGCCCAAAGGTTGGCGCCGCCCGCCGCCTCGGCCAGCCGCACGCCCACGCTCAGCAGCAGCCCGCCCTGCAGCGCTGCGAAGGCGAGCCAGGCCAGCCAGGCGGGCGTCTTCCAGGCGAAGAGCGTGGGCAGGCTGCGCAGCGAGACGCCGAGCATGAAGCAGAGCAGGAAGCCGTACAGTTCGGCGAAGAGCAGCGGCGCCTCGTCCGCGCCGGAGACGATGAAGGCCGCGCCCGTCGTCGCGCGGGCCAGCGTCCAGACGCCGAGCAGACTGGCGACCGGCAGCCAGAGCGCGCCGGCGGCGCAGAAGGCGGCGAAGGGACGGCGCTCGCGCAGGGGCCGCGCCAGGGTAGCGAGCAACGAGCCGGCGAAGCAGAGCGCGCCCAGGCCGAAGAGCAGGCCGCCGACTACCAGCAGCGCCCGGCCGCCCGGCAGCTCTCCGAACGGCTGCACCAGTGTGCGCAGGATCAAACCGGAAGCGATCAGCACGGCTGCGGCGTAGAGCAGGCGCGGATGGCGCAGCGGTGTGCCGCTGAAGCGCGGCAGCAGCCGCGCCGCCATGCCCACCACGAACAGCCCCGCCCAGCCCAGGGTCATGATCTGGCCGTGGACCTGCGCCAGCGCCCGCCAGCGCGGCCCCCAGTCCGCGCCTGCGCCGGCGGCGACGGTGAGGGCGATCGCCAGCAGCAGGCCGAGGCCGATCGCGAAGCCGGCCGCGCCCAGCGTGGCGACGGCAGGCAGGGCCTCTCTGTTGGCAACGGCCGGCTCGGCGCCGCGTGTTGGTCTGGGCAGGTGGCCGCGGTTTGCCTCGGACGCGGAGCGCTGTTCGCGCGTCGGGCGCGACGGCCCGTTCACGGCTCCAGCATCCGCATCTCCTGTGCGATCTGGTCCAGGATGCCCGCGGGCAGCAGCTGCGACGCCAAGGGAAAGACCAACTCCTCTTCGTTCTCGAAGTGTACGCTCACCTTCTCGACCAGCGCTGCCGCCGCCTGCTTCAGCTCTGCCAGCCGCTGCGGCTGCGGCATGCCTTCGGCGGCGCGTTCGGCCAGCGCCCGCAACGCCGCCGCCTCGCTGCGCAGTTCGTCGTGGCCGTCCAGCACCTCGAAAATCGCCGCGCGCACGGCGTCGCCCTTCATGCGGATCAGGTCGTGCTCGGCCACCATCTCGTCGATCAGCCGGTCGCCGGCGGGCATCGCGTCCTTCAGCCGCGGAAAGAACGGCCCCTCTTCGTGGGCGATGTGCAGCTCAAGTTCGTTCTCCATGAAGGCGAGCGTACGCCAGGTGGCATCGATCGCGGCGGCAACACTCGCGGCCTCGGCGGCAGTGGCGCGATCGACGGCCTCTTTGAACGACGCGAACTGTTCGTTTGCCGCGATGTGCTCGCGCAGAAGCCCGGCGATCGCCGCCGGGGTCGCTGCCGTGATTACCGGTGTCATCTCGCTCCAACCTCGTTGCCGCGGACTGCGTCTGCCGGCGCTGCCGGCGGCTAGCTCACAACCAGGGGCGAGTCATGCGTACGTCCATCTGGCGCCCTCACGGCGACCGCGCACCGCCTCGGGGAGCAACGTTCCGCTTGTGACCGTTGTAACAAGCACGGGCAGGGCTGTCTGTCGGGCGGAGGCAGCCGGGCGTGGTGCGGCTTTACCGGACAGGCGAAGCGCCGAAAGCCGACGGCGCGCCGGCAGCGGGTGGTAGAGATGGGTTCGCGGGAATGCGCCTGCCGCCGGCCATGTGCGGGCGCGCGACGCAGGCGGCGGAACTCCCGCCGCCTGCGTGCAGGTGAGAAGGGACCGAGAAAGACCGCGGGGCGGCTGGCCGCCTACGCCGTGGCCTTCGCCTCGCGGCCGGCCACCGCCAGGTCGGCGGGCGGCGGCGCCGGGTTCTGGTAGCCGGCCAGCAGCTGGCTGGGCACGTGCAGATCCAGCTCGTCCAGCGTCCACATGCCCGGCTTCCAGATCGTCTTCAGCGGCGTCGGGTGGTTCAGCAGGGCCACCGTGCCGCCGTTGACGTTGAAGATCTGGCCGTTGACGTTCCAGGCGGCGTCCGTCGCCAGCCAGCAGGTCATCGGCGCCACGTACTCGGGCTCGCGCATCTGCATCGCCGGGTTCGGCGCCGCGGCCACGGTCGAGCCGCCGCTCTGAATGCCGGAGGCGGCGCGGCGCTCGCGCGTGCTGTCGGGCACGGTGGCCGTCATGCGCGTGGAGGCGCCGGGCGAGATCGCGTTGCAGGTGGCGCCGTAGCGGCCGAGGTCGCGCGCCACCACGCGCGTGAGGCCGGCGATCCCCGCCTTGGCCGCACCGTAGTTCGCCTGGCCCGAGCTGCCGATCAGGCCGGAAACGGAGGTGTAGTTGATGATTCGCCCGCTGCGCTGCTGGCGGAAGATGATCGAGGCCGGCTTGATCGTGGCGAAGTGGCCCTTGAGGTGGACGGCGATCACCGCGTCCCACTCCTCTTCGGTCATGTTGAACACCATGCGGTCGCGCAGAATGCCTGCCACATTGATCACGCAGTCCAGCCGCTGGAAGTTGTCCAGCGCCGCCTTGATCGCCGCCTCGCCGCCCGCCATGGTCGAGATGTTGGAGTTGCTCGCGACGGCGGCGCCGCCCTCGCCTTTGATCTCGCGCACCACCTCCTGCGCCGGGCCGGCGTCGGCGCCGGAGCCGTCCACGGCCACACCGGCGTCGCAGACCACGACCTTGGCGCCTTCGCGCGCCGCCAGCATCGCCACGCCGCGTCCGATGCCGCGGCCGCCTCCCGTTACGACGATGACCTTGCCTTCGAGATGTCCGGGCACGGTGCTCCTCCTCGATTTCGCTGCCGTTGCCGTCCGCGCTCACCGTCTCGCGGGCGCGTGCCGTCGGCGGCCTGCTCACGTCTTGCGGGTCGCCGGGAAGGCCCACGACGCCCGACGCCGCTCATCATAACTGAAGCCGCGCACAAGCGCCCGCGGGGCGCGCCGGCGGCCCGCATCAACAGCTGATGCGGGCCGCCCCGTGTCCGCCCGATGCTTCAGTGCCGGCGACTTGGCGTCCGAGAAGACTCAGCGACCAGACCGCGAGCCGGCCAGGAAGCCGCGCTTCAGTACGCCGGCCCGCGCGAGCCGTTGCCGAACGGGCTGCGATTGCCGCCGCCGTTGCTCTTGCTGTTGCCCGGCGGCGGCAGCACCGGCGAGTTGGCGTTGCCCTGGCCGGGTACCGTGATGCTTTGCCCGCCCGGCAGCGTGATGTTGATCGAGCCGTTCGGGCCGAAGCTGATGCCGCCCTGCCCGCCTTGCCCGTTCTGGTTGCCCTGGCCGCCGCCCCGGCCGTGGAAGAAGCCGAAGCCGTTCGGATCGACCACGAAGATCCAGCTCGCCGTGGTCGATCCGTCGCGCGTGGCGACCAGCGCCTTGTCGTTCTGCGCGAGCGCCGCGGCGCCCTGCTGCTGCTTCTGGCCGCTGTGGGGACCCTTGATCACGCGTGTGTTGCCGTCCACCGTGAAGGTCTGATCACCGCTGCCGCTGTTCAGCGTGACGACCACCGAGTTGCCGCTGACCGACTTCACCGTGCCGCCGACGACCGTGTCGGTATGCACCTGCCCGTTCGCGTCCTTCGTCTTCGTCTCGACGCTGATGAAGCGATCGAAGCCCTGGCTCAGCGCCGCGCCGATGCCCGCGAAGCCGGGCAGCGCTCCCTTGCCCTGTCCACCCGGGCGGGCGGGAATGCCGGCCGCGGCCGCGTCGCCGAGCGTCACCGTCAGGTTCTGGGCGTTGCCGCCGCGGCTGATTGCCAGCGCCACGCTGTCGCCGGGATGCTTGCCGCCCAGCGCCTTCTTCAGATCAATGAAGGAGGCGACGTTGGCGCCGTTCACGGCGGTGATCACGTCGCCCTGCTTCACTCCGGCCTTCTCCGCCGGCCCGCCGGCGACGACGGAGGCGACGGTGAGCTTGCCGTTGTCGTCCTGCACGGAGAGCCCGAGATAGCCCTGGTTGCCTGGCTGGTTCTGCGCCTCGATCGCCACGCCGCCCTGGGCGCCGGTGTCACTGCTCGCGGCGGGGTGGGCGCTCTTCGCCTGGCTGCCGCTGCCGCGCGACCCGGCCGCCGCGTTGCCGCTGCTGTTGTCCGCATGTGCCACCAGCGCAAACGAGAGGCCGGCGGCCAGCGTCACCGCGCCCAGCACGGCCACGATACTCAAGGTCGAGACGCGCCTTCGTCTCGTCTTCATGCCCGTTGTCCCTCCATCCTCCCGGCCGGCAGAACGCCGGCCATTCCGCCACCCCGCGCTGCGCTGTCCTGCGCTGCCGCCGGCGCATAGCGCGGCAGCACGATGCTGAAGGTTGTGCCCGTCTCGCGATCGGAGTGCACCGTGAGCGTGCCACCGTGCGCGGCCGCGATCTGTGCGGCGATCGCCAGGCCGAGGCCGCCGTTGTGCCCGTTGCGGCGCCGCGAGCGGTCCACCTGGTAGAAGCGCTCGAAGATGCGCTCCTGCTCCTCGGGCGAGATGTACGAACCCGTGTTGTGCACGTCGATGCGCGCCCCGCCGGCGGGCGTCGGCGCGGCGCTGAGCGTGATCGCGCCGCCTGCCGGCGTGAAGCGCAGTGCGTTGTCCACCAGGTTGCCGAGCACCTGCTCCATGCGTAACGGATCGAGCAGCAGCATGGGCAGGCCCGGCGCCGTGACGACGCTGAGCGTCTTCGCCTCGTCGGCGAGCTGCCAGCGCACGCGTTCGCTGGTGGCGTCGAGCAGGGCGCCGAGGTCCACCGGCTGCCGGTCGAGCGTGGCCTGCCCCGACTCGATCTGCGAGAGATAGAGCAGATCGTTGACGAGCCGCCGCATGCGCTCCGACTCTTCGTTGATGATGCGGCCGGCGCTCGCGTACTCGTCGGGCGACTGCAGGGCGCCGTCGGCCAGCGCCTGCGAGAAGCCCTGGATGCTGGTCAGCGGCGTCTTCAGCTCGTGCGCGACGTTGGCCAGCAGGTCGCGCATCATCTGATGCGAGTGCGAGACCTGCGCGGCCATGCCGTTGAAGGAGCGTGCCAGCCGCGCCACCTCGTCGCGGCCCTCGACGCGGATCTGCTGCTCGTACTCACCCTTGGCCATCGCTTCGGAAGCGTGCGTCACGCGGGCGAGCGGCCGGGTGACGCTGCGCGCGACGAAGTAGGCCGCGGTCAACGCGGCGACGAGGGCCAGCGCCGCCGCCACGCCCAGGCGCGGCGCCAGATCGAACCAGGCCGAGCTGATGCTCGCTTCGGGCACCAGCATCACGACGTTGTAGTTGGCCGCCACAAAGGCCGGCGACTTGGTGAGCGTGAGCTGGCCGCTCGGCTGGTAGAAGGCGGTGTAGACCGTGCCCGCCTCTTTGTAGCCGGTGACGTGATAGCTGTTGGTGAGGTTGCGGCCGCTCTTGCCGTTGCTGAGCGCGGTGAAGTGGCCGCTCTGCCGGCCGGCCGTGTCCACGATCACGTTGGAGTCGTCGTCGAGCAGGATGAAGCGCACGTCGACGTTGTCGTCGGTCTTCAGCTCGTCGGCGCGCAGGCGCAGATAGCTGGCGATGCGGTCCTGCGGCCAGCCGCGCTGCGCCAGCATGCTGACGGCCGCGGCCTCGGGCGGCAGCAGGTCGCCAACGCGCTGGCGGGCGGCCTGTACCTCGCGGCTGCGCAGCAGCAACAGCGAGCCGGTGCCGACCGCGGCCACCGAGAGCAAGGCGATCAGCCCGAAGGCGACCGCGAGCTTGATGCGCAGCGACTTGAACATGCTGGCCCCGTTCGCAGGGTCAAGGGCATAGGGCGCGGGGCGCAGGGGTCATCAGTGCCTCCGCCCGTACCCACCGCCCGGATCCCCGCGTCCTCCGCCCCTTCGGCGCCCACCACCGCTTCCAATCGACTATGCCGGACTCGCCGCCGGGCCGGCGACGGCGTCCGCGGCCGCCGGCTCGGGCGCGGTGAGCTTGTAGCCGAAGCCCCAGACCGTCACGATCTTGGCCGTGCTGGCGCCGATCTTGTCCCGCAGCCAGGCGACGTGCACGTCCAGTGTGCGCTGGTCGCCGAAGAAGTCCTCGCCCCAAACGGTGTTGAGCAGGCGGTCGCGTGCCATCGCCACGCCGGCGTTGCGCGAGAGCGCCAGCAGCAGGTCGAACTCCTTGGCGCGCAGCGCCACCGGCGCGCCGGCGACGAACACCTCGCGGCCGAGCACATCGACCTTGAGATCGCCGACCTCGACCACTTTGGCCGGGCGCTTGCCGGCCTCGCTGCGGCGCAGCACGGCCTTGATGCGTGCGACTAACTCGCGCGGGTTGAAGGGCTTGGTCAGGTAGTCGTCGGCGCCCAGCTCCAGGCCGATGATCTTGTCCATGTCGTCGCTGCGGGCGGTGAGCATCACGATCGGCACATCGCTCTCTTTGCGCAGGGCGCGGCAGACCTCCATGCCGTCCAGCTCGGGCAGCATCAGGTCCAGCACGATCAGCGCCGGCTTGACGGCGCGGGCCTTCTCCAACGCCTCGCGGCCGTCGTAGGCCGCCTCGATCTGGAAGCCCTCATTGCGCAGGTAGATGCGCGCCAGCTCGACGATGTGCTTTTCGTCGTCGACGACGAGAATTGTGGCAGCCATGGGCAAGTCCTCTCCTGGCGGGGCCGGCTCGCACGTGTGACCCGCGGCGGTTCGCGGCGCACGGCGGACCGACCGCGGGCGCGGCCGGCGATCTGATTGTCGCAGAGCCGGCGGCGCGGCGGCTTATCGCCGGGCTAAGCAGTCGTCAACGAACCGCTAAATCCCCTCGCGCCCGCTTGCAATTGTACCGCGAGGGGAGAGGCTGCACCGATTTTCGATGGACGCAGCGGCGGCCAACATGTTAAACAAGTATTAACGCGGCGCGGGTTGTGCGCCGTGGTCCGTGCCGGGGGGCTTGCTATACTCGCGCCAGGGGCGGGAGGTGGGTGGTGGAGATGATCTTTCCGAAGTGCCAGAAGTGCAAGGACGGCGACCTGGTGCCCCTCTCGGACTTCGGCAGCCAGGGGGCGGCGATCCACTTCAAGGCCTGGGCCTGCACCAACCCCGACTGCGGTTTCAATATCAAGATCCGCAACGGCGATCTCTATATCGACGAGCCGATCACCAGCGGCGCGCTGCACAGCCCGCGCTTCCGCTAGGCCGCTCGTCGCTGGACAGCGCCGCGCTCCGCCTGTTATGATCTTGTGGTGTCCGGCGGCGTGCGCCGCGGCCGGCGCTCCGGGGTGTAGCTCAGCTTGGTTAGAGCGCTGCGTTCGGGACGCAGAGGCCGGCAGTTCAAATCCGCCCACCCCGACCAGTGGCACAGCGAACCGGCCCGATGGGCCGGTTTTGTCATGCAGCACGCGTCTTGCGGCCGGCTATGCGCCGGGCCGCTGCGGGCGGGCGCGGCCCTTCTCGCGCTCGCTCTCGTGCGCCAGCCGCTCGCGCACCCAGCGTGCCACGAGATCCGCCGGCGCCAGCCCGCGCTCGGCGGCCGTGCGCTGCAACGCCTCGAACGTCGCCGCGTCGAGTTGGAGCGTGAGCGGCTGGCCCGCCGTGTTGCCGTCCGTCGCCATCGTCATCTCTCTCGCAGTTGCGGGGGCTACACCACCACCAGCTCATTGTACTCGCCGAAGACTTTGCGCATGGCGCCGCAGACCTCGCCCAGCGTGGCGTAGGCGTTCACCGCGTCCAGGATCGCCGGCATCGTGTTCGCCGTGCCGTCGCGCAGCACGTGGTCGAGCCGCGTCATCGCCCCGCGCCACGCCTCCTGGTCGCGCTCGCGGCGCACGCGGTTCAGCCGCGCCAGGTGCTTCTCCTCGCCCTCGGGGTCCATGCGCAGGATGGGGATCTCGATCGGCTCGTCGAGCTGATAGTCGTTGACGCCGACGATCGTGCGCTCGTGGCGGTCGATCTCGCGCTGGTAGCGGTAGCTGGAATCGGCGATCTCGCGCTGGAAGAAGCCCGCTTCAATCGCCGGCAGCACGCCGCCCAGCGCGTCGATCTGCTCGAAGTAGGCGAAGCACTCGCGCTCCATCTCGGCCGTCAGCTTCTCCACAAAGTAGCTGCCGCCCAGTGGGTCCACCGTGTTCGCCACGCCCGACTCGTGCAGGATCACCTGCTGCGTGCGCACGGCCAGGCGCACGGCCTTCTCGCTGGGCAGCGCCAGCGCCTCGTCCCAGGAGTTGGTGTGCATCGATTGCGTGCCGCCCAGCGCCGCCGCCAGCGCCTGGATCGTGGTCCGGATCAGGTTGACTTCGGGCTGCTGCTCGGTGAGCGAGACACCGGCCGTCTGCGTGTGGAAGCGCAGCCACCAACTCCGCGGGTTCCTGGCGCCGAAGCGCTCGCGCATCACTTTGGCCCAGACACTGCGCGCGGCGCGGTACTTGGCGATCTCTTCAAAGAAGTCGTTGTGGGCGTTGAAGAAGAAGGAGAGGCGCGGCGCGAAGCTGTCCACGTCGAGGCCGCGCGCGATGCCCCACTTCACATACTCGATGCCGTCGGCCAGGGTGAAGGCCAGCTCCTGCACCGCCGTGGCGCCGGCCTCGCGGATGTGGTAGCCGGAGATACTGATCGTGTTCCACTTCGGCAGCTGCTGGCTGCCGAACTCGATCGTATCCGTGACGAGGCGCATCGAGTCTTCGGGCGAGAAGATGAACTCGTTCTGGGCGATGTACTCCTTGAGGATGTCGTTTTGCAGCGTGCCGCCCAGCGTTTCGCGGCCGATGCCGCGCTTCTCCGCCGCGGCGATGTACATCGCCCAGATCACGGCGGCGGGCGAGTTGATCGTCATGCTCGTCGTGATCTGGTCCACGGGAATGCCGCTGAACAGGATCTCCATGTCGGCGAGCGAGGAGACGGCGACGCCGCACTTGCCGAACTCGCCCAGTCCCCACTCGTCGTCGGTGTCGTAACCCATCAGCGTGGGCATGTCGAAGGCGACGGAGAGGCCCGTTTCGCCGTGATCGAGCAGGTAGCGGTAGCGGGCGTTCGTCTCCTCGGCCGAGCCGAAGCCGGCGAACATACGGATCGTCCAGGGTTTGCCGCGGTAGCCGGTTGGGTGCACGCCGCGCTTGTACGGGTACTCGCCCGGATCGCCCAGGTCGCACGTGTAGTCGAAGTCGGGCAAGTCCGTGGGGCCGTAGAGGCGCGCGATCGGGCGGCCTGAGGTCGTCACGAACGGACCAGGCGCTTCAGTGCCGCCGTTCCGTGCCGCTTCGTCGTTGGCCGCCCGCCGTGCCGCGAGGTCTTTGAGCGTGTTGGCGTCGTACAGCATCGGCATGAGACCTCCGGGCTTGGTCGCCAGATCGGGCGCAGGCGTACGATCCGGCCGTGGTTTCAGTATAGCAACGGGTTTCGAGAGGGCGGTATCATCACGTGGCCTCACCCCCTGGCCCCCTCTCCAGGGACTGGAGAGGGGGAATGGCGGAAGTTGTTTGGAGTGGCTGGGGCCAACCCTGCCCGCGTCGGGCCAGAGCGCAGCGCAACCGTCGGAGACTTCGCATGAGCGCAGCGCAAGGGTTGCAGATGGGCGCGCCGCGCCCATGGCAGACGGAGACTTCATATGCTGACGCGGCTTTCTTCAGATTGCCGCGCAGCGGCGATGTCGAATCAAAGCGGGGCTAGGCGACGGGTGGCAGATGTATGGCTGAGACGGCGGTGGGGCTGGCGGGCAGGCGGGCGCTGGTGCTGGGAGCCGGCACGGCGGCGGGGCGCGCGGCGGCGCTGGCGCTGGCCGAGGCGGGCGCCGATGTGGCCGTGGCGGCCGGCTCGCTCGACGGCGACGAAGTCATGGCGGTGCGCCGCGTGCGGCGGGCGGTCGAGGCCGCTGGGCGGCGCGCGGCGGAGTACGCCTTCGACCTGGCGCTCGGGCAGAACGTGCGCGTCTCCACGCGCCAGGTCGCGAAGGAGATGGGCGGACTCGACCTGCTGATCTACGCCGCCGATGCCTTCCTGCGTCGCCCGACGGAGAAGACCAGCGACGCCGAATGGACGCGTGTGCTCGGCGTGAACCTGAGCGGCGCCTTCTATGCCTGCCGCGCGGCGCTGGGCGAGATGGCCGCGCACGGCGGCCGCATCGTGCTGCTCAGCTCGGTGCTGGCCGAACGCGGCGAGGCGGAGAGCGCGGCCTACTGCGCGGCGAAGGCGGGCTTGACCGGGTTGGTGCGGGCGATCGCGCTGGAAGTGGCGGAGCGGGGCATCACGATCAATGCATTCGCGCTCAGCGCGCCGGGCGGAGGCGAAAGCGAAGCCGAACTGGCGGCGCTCGGCCGGCTAATCGTGCAACTTGCCTCCGATGCAGGCGCCACGACGACTGGAAACGTGCTACAGATCGGGAGTGCGGGTACGTCTGCCTTTCCAGCAGGCGGTCACCGATCTGAATAGCGGAGCGGGCATCGCGGCGAGGAGGAGCACAATGCCGGAGCTGGACTTCGAGACCATCCTCTATCAGAAGGAGCGCGGGCGGGCGCGGATCACGCTCAACCGACCGGAGAAGCTGAACGCGCTTTCCGTGACCTTGCAGCAGGAGCTGAACCAGGCGCTGAACGAGGCGGACAACGACACCGAGGTGCACTGCGTCATCCTCAAGGGCGCCGGACGCGCCTTCTCCGCCGGCTACGACCTGACCGGCGGCGCTCGCCGCTCGGCCACGGAGCCGCAGACGACCACCTACCGCGGCCGTACCTCGCTGGAAGACGACATCTGGCAGATGGAGCAGTCGCAGCGGCTGCGCATGCTCCTCTTCGATATGCACAAGCCGGTGATCGCGCAACTCCACGGCTACTGCCTGGCCGGCGGCACGGACGTGGCGTTGCTCTGCGACATGATCATCGCCGCGGAGGACGCGGTGATCGGCTTCCCGCCGGTGCGCTCGATGGGCCAGCCGCCGCACCACATGTGGACCTATCACGTCGGCCCGCAGTGGGCGAAGCGCATGCTGCTCACCGGCGACTCGATCAGCGGCGCCGATGCGGCCGCGATCGGCCTCGTGCTGCAGGCCGTGCCCGCGAACAAGCTCGACGAGGCGGTGGAGAGTCTTGCCGACAAGCTGGCGCTGATCGACACCGACCTGCTGGCGGCCAACAAGCGCACCTGCAATTTAGCGCTGGAGCTGATGGGCGCCCGCACGATGCAGCGCATCGCTACGGAGATGGACGGCCGCGCCCACCAGGCGCCGAGCGTGGCCGAGTTCAACAAGATCGCCCGCGAGAAGGGGCTGAAGCCCGCGCTGGAATGGCGCGACTCCAAGTTCGGGGACGGCCGCGCCAGCGCCGCCTACGTCGCCCGCAAAGAAGCGGCGACCGTCCGCTGACCCGCTGAGCCGCCGCCGCGACCGTGCGCTCACGCTTCCCCGCGGCATGGCTGCCGCGGGCTGCTGCCGTTTGCCCACAGCCTGCCGGGCGAGGCCGGCGCGCCACAGGCAGGGTCCACCCGGCGCTTTGCATCGCAAAGCGCCGTCGCTTTAAACCTGGATTTTGACACAGAAATAGAGGTGTATCAAAAGCTCGCGCCTGCGCTGGGCTGCGATGCCTTGTGAGCCAGCAGGGCGCTCTCCCTAGCCGCGACCATGGTCGCCTTAGCGGCGCTCGCCGACCGCGGCCGTATCGGTGACGAGCAGCTGCTGCAGCTCGGTCACGGCCGCGAGCCCGAGCTCGATCGCTTCATCAGCAGAGAGCTCCACGCCCGCTGCCCAGGCCGCGGCGAACGCCTCCTCGCCCAGGGCGACCCGCACCCGCTCGACCACTGCCTGCTCCGCCTCCTGCAAGCCGAACTGCTCCACCGCGAACCTGTTCCGCTGCACGGCGATGGCGGCCATCAGACGGGCACAGTCCGTGAGCAGACCACTCTGCTCCGCTGCTTGCGCCAGCACCCGCAGGACGAGCCGGTCAGACGGCGATCGGCTGATCCCGCGACGAGATTCGAGACACTGCGCACAGATGGATACCGCTGCTTTGGTGTTCCCCTGTTGCAGCATCGTCTGGCCAAGCGTGGCCAGCACCGGGCTGACGTCGACGCCGATGCGGCGGGTGCGACCGATACTGTCCTGCAGCAGCGTCTCCGCCAGGTGGAGATCGCCCTGCTGCAGCGCGATCACCGCCAGCATATGGAGTGCCCCCGCGATCAGAAACGCGGAGTCCCGCGCCTGCGCCAGTGCCAGCAGCTCGCTGAAACGCACCCGTGCCTGCTCGTACTGACCTTCGGCCAGGTCCACCATCGCCTGGGTGTGCAGGCCGAGCGGTTCCATCTCGAGCTGGCGGCCACAGCGCAGCGTCTCGTCGGCATACACCCGGGCTCCAGAGCGGTCGCCGGAGCGTAAGCAGGCCCCAACCAGCGCCGCGTTCGCCCACGTGAGCGCGAACAGTTCCCCGGCGGCCGCGGCGCGCGACCGACTCTCCTCGGCCAGCCGCCGCGCCGCAGCCAGATCGCCGGCGACGACCAACAGCCCGGCGAGGAACGCGAGTGCGGCGGCGTACGTGGCCGGAGTAGCCTGTTCGGGTCCCAGGCGCACGCATTGCTCCAGGAGCAGGCGCGCGGCCGCTCGGTCGCCGACCTCGCGTGTCAGGAAGCCCGCGCCGAACAGTGCCGCGGCGCGCGTTCGATCGGCATGGTGCGCCGCAGGCAGGGTCAACGCTGCCATGGTGGCCTGTCGCCCCTCGCCGAGCGCGTCACGGTGCCACCAGTAGTACCAGAGCGCCCCCGCCAGGCGGAGGGCTGCCCTGCCCTCGTCCGTTTCCGCGCAGCTCCAGGCCCGTACCATGCGCAGGTTGTCCAGCTCCGCGTCAAGGCGCCGGAGCCAGGGCTCTCGGTGGGCCTGTCGCAGGCGTGGCTCGAATGCCTCAGCCAGCGCCACGAAGAAGTCCGCGTGCCGGCGCCGAACAGTATCCGCTTCCGCGCTCGCTACCAGCTGCTCCGCGCCGTACTCACGCACGGTCTCCAGCATGCGGAAGCGCGGCTCGCCGTCCGGACCGTCCGACTGCTGCAGCAGACTGGCGTCGAGCAGCGCCGCCAGGCCATCGAACGTATCCACGCCGGGGTCGCCCGTGCTGTCGCAGATGGTCGCGGCGGCGTCGAGCGTGCAACCGCCCGCGAACACCGACAGCTGCCGGAAGAGCTGCTGCTCCGCGGGCGTGAGCAGGTCGTAGCTCCAGGCAATCGTGTCACGCAGCGTCTGCTGGCGCTGCGGCAGATCGCGTGGCCCACCCGTCAGCAGCATGAGGCGGGCGTCCAGCCGCGCGGCGATCGCCGCCGCTGAGAGGTGTCGGAGCCGGGCCGCGGCCAATTCCAGCGCGAGCGGCAGCCCGTCCAGGCGGTGGCAGATCTCGATCACAGCGGCGGCATTCGCCGTCGTAAGGGCGAAGTCTGGCCGCACATCCTGGGCCCGTTCCACCAAGAGCGCCACCGCGGGGGAGTGCGCCAACGCCTCCAGAGCTACGTCGGCCGGGTCCGGCTGCGCCAGCGGCGCGATCGGGACGGCGCGCTCGCCGCGCAGCCGCAGCGGTGCACGGCTCGTCACGAGTAGCGTGAGCTGGGGCGCGGCGCGCAGTAGCTGGGGGAGGAGCAGCGCGGCCGGCAGCAGGTGTTCGAAGTTGTCCAGCACCAGCAAGAGTGACCAAGTCCGCAGGGCAAGCGCGAGGCGCTCCGGCAGCGGCAGGTCGGGGGCGTCCCGCAAACCGAGTGCCCGCGCGATCGCCGCCGGGAGGAGCTCCGGGTCGCGCAACGGCGCCAGGTCCACGAAGACGACGTCGTCGAAGATCGTCGCGGCTAGCGCCGCGGCCACTTCCAACGCCAGCCGCGTCTTGCCGACGCCGCCTGCGCCCGTCAGCGTCACCAGGCGGCCGGAGGAGAGCAGCCGGGGAATCGTCGTACACTCGTCCGCCCGCCCCACGAGACGGGTCAGCGGTATGGGGAGGGTACCGGGCACTGGCGCTGGACGCGCCGGCAGCTGCACGAGCGAGGGCGGCACAGAGCGTGGCGCCGTGCCGCTTCGGGCCTCTGCCAAGAGCTCCCGCAGCAGCTCAGCGGTGACCGTCAGCCCACGGAGAGGGCCACGCTCGAAGGTGCGGAGCAACCCCTGCCCGCGGCAGACCGTCAGCAGCGCCTCGGCGGTGTCGGCGCTGGGGGTGACCTCCCCGCGTTCCCAGCGCTGCACCGTCGCCCGGCCAACGCCGATCAGCGCGGCCCAGCCGTCCTGGGTAACGCCGCGCGCCTGCCGTAGCCCGCGCAGGACGGTGCTCCAGTGCGGCGGAACGGGCGCAGGCTGCGCTGGGTGATTCATCGATGATGCGCCACTGGTGCCTCGACGGTGCCTCGCCACCGTGCCCTGATTCTACGGTATTGGCAGATGCCGGGGAGGCATCGAGAATGGCAGGTCCGCCAAGGAGGCGACGGTATGAACCGGTGGTGGATACCCGGCATGGGCGTGCTAGCCGTGGCAGTGGGGGTCATCGCGGCCCCGGCTGCGTTCCGAGCGGTTACGGGGCCGGCGCAGGCACAGACCGCCCCCAGCATCATCGGCTCGTGGCTCATCACCATCGCGCGGCCAGGCCTTGACCCCAACAGCCACCAGGTCGTCAGCTATACCGCTGACGGAATCGTGCTTGCCAGCCATCCTCCCATCTCGCCGCCCACCCCGCAGCAGGATCCGAACGCTACGCGCAGCTACAGCACCGCCGGCCAGGGCACCTGGGTTGCCGCCGGCGCTGGTCAGGTGCGCTACAAGTGGTTGGCGGTGCAGACCGACGAGGAGGGCAACTTTGCCGGCCTCATGCAGATTACGGGGACGGTGACGCTTGCAGGCGACGGCAACAGCACCAGCGAAGTCTTCCAGGTTCTCATCACAGGCGCTGATGGCACGGTCCTGTTTGACTCGCACGGGGATGCCGGCACGGTGCAGGGCACGCGGATTACGGTCTAGTACGGACTTTCAGAGAGGACAACACCTGAAACACCTGAAAGGAGCACGGAGCAATGATCTCCCTCACCACGCAGCACCCCACGCGGCGACAGGTTCGCCGGCTGGGCCTGGCTGGCGCAGCCCTCCTGCTGACGGCCGCCGCGACGACCGGGGTGGTCTGGCGCGTGCACAGTCCCACCAGCCACGCCGCAGTCCACAGGGACGCCAGCATCACCCAGCCAGGCGCGGTGCTGCCAGCTCGCACCAGTGACCGAGGTGTCAGCACGGCGGTGTCCCGCAGGACGGCCAGCGCAGCGCTGGTACCCCAAGTCTGGCTGGTGGGCACACCAGCGCAGGCCGCACAACTGCAACAGCAGCTCGCGGACGACGCGGCCACGCGGGCACAGGCCGGTGGGGGCGACCTCGCCGCCCAGCTAGTGACCGTGACGACGGCCGCAGAGGCGGACGCCGTGTTCCAAGATCTCAACACCGCGAACCTCGCCCGCGCAGCCGCCGGGCTGGCGCCGATTGCGCTGGTCGACCTGCGCTAAGGGAGTGGGGGTGATGGTGGCCCGCACGATGGGCGACCGAGGCGGTGATGCGTCACAGCAGCCTGCGTATACTACCTGACATGGCGCTGGAGCAGCAGGTGCAGTTTTGCACGACCCGCAACGGCGTCCGCATTGCCTACACCACCAACGGCCAGGACCGCCCCGTGGTGCGTGTGCTGGGCTGGCTCTCCCACCTGGGCGTTGACAGCACCGGCCCGTTCTGGGCGCCATGGGTCACGGCGCTGGGTCCCCAGTATCAGCTGGTGCGGCACGACGGCCGCGGCATGGGGCTCTCGGACCGCGAAGTGACTGACTGGTGTCTCCCAAACGGCCCCATTCTGGACGGCGCTGAAGCCGTCCAGGAGCGCCGTTGCCTGCGCGTCGGCCGCCGTTTCACAGCTCGTCTGAGAATCAAAGTCTCAATACCCGCTTGCCTCGACGGATTTGGATACGACGCAGCGAGTCACCTGTGGCATGCACGATGCGGCTTCGGGACAGGTCACTGCGCGCTACTGCGGAATCTGCAGCTCGCCGGAGATCTGCGGGCGGCTGGCCGGGCAGATCGCCACGTCGAAGAGGTCGCCCCAGAAGGCGTCGATCAGGTCGCCCGGCCCTTCGTCCTCCGCCTCCCAGATCAGCACTACCTGCGGTGTGCCGTTCACCCAGTACTCACCGAGCACGTTCATGCGCGGCGGGAAGCTGAAGCCCAGGCGGCGCATGTACGCCTGCATGCCCTGCTCAGTCGTCGTGCCCTCTTTAAAGGTGAGATAGGCGACGTAGAGCGGCACATCTCGGCTCCGCTGGCTGAAGGTTCGCCCGTTGGCGACGGTCGCCGCTAGCCTGTTTGCTCGGCGGGTGGAGCGGCGCGGGCGCGACGCAGCCGCCAGCGGTCCACCCCAACGCCGATCAGGAAGCCGACGGCGCCCAGGATCGGCGCGACGATGCTGTTGAGCGGGTCGCCCGTCTGCTCCCAGCGGTTGAAGATAGCGAAGTAGAACAGCGTGAGCAGCGCGCCCGCCGCCGGCGGCACGATCAGGCGCGGCAGATCGTGCTTGTCGGGAACCATGCGCCACCCCGCTCGCGCGGCCATGCTGCCCGCGCGGCGGCATCGTAGCACCGGCCTGCACGCCGGACAAGCGGGACGGCGGGTGACGCGCCGGCGCGCGTGGAGTACGATCGAGCCTCTGGCCCGCGGCGACGATCTGAGGCGGCAGACGCATGACCACCCGGCTAGACCTTGAGGTAGACGGCGCGCTCGCCCGGCTCACGCTGGCCGCCGGCGACGGCGAGAACCGCATCGAGTGGCAGACCATCTCCGAGCTGCAGTCGCTCTGCACCGCGCTCGCCGAGATGCCCGAGCTGCGGGCGCTGATCGTGCAGGGCGAGGGCGGCAACTTCTGCCGCGGCTGGAGCGCGTCGTTGCTCGCGGACGCCGCCGCGCCGCCCGAGTTGCGGGCCGCGCCAGGCGATCCGTTCGGCTGCCTGGCGGAGCTGCCGCTGCCTGTGATCGCGGCGATCGAGGGCGACTGCCTGAGCGCTGGCCTGGAGCTGGCGCTGGCCTGCGATCTGCGCGTGGCCGCGGGCACGGCGCGCTTCGCTCTGCCGGAGTCGGAGTTCGGCCTGATCCCGCTCGCCGGCGGCACGCAGCGGCTGCCGCGGCTCGTCGGCCACGGGCGGGCGCTGGCGATGGTCCTGCTCGGCCAGACGATCGACGGCGTCACGGCCGAGGCCTGGGGCCTGGTCAACGCGCTGGCCGGCGAAGGCGGCGCCCTGGCGCAGGCCGAGCGGCTCGCGGCCACGATCGCGGCGCGCGGCCCGATCGCCGAGCGCTTCGCCAAGGAGGCGGTGCAGAACGGCAGCGATCTGCCGCTCACGCGGGCGCTGCGCTACGAGCTGGACCTGACCGTGCTCCTGCAAACGACGGAAGATCGCGCCGAGGGCGTACGCGCCTTCACCGAGAAGCGCCCGCCCGAATTTCATGGCCGCTGAGGGCGCTGCCCCTCGATACCGTCGCATCGCGCTACCGCGCCCGATTCGCTAGGATCGGGCCACACGGCGGGCCGCGGCCCCGCGTGACGGCCGCCGCAGACAGCGCCCTGAATCTGTTCTGTATGTTCTGTGATGGAGGGACGATGCAGGTCATCATCGATGGCGAAGAGGCCTGGTCGCTGATGACGACCATGGTCTCGCAAATGATCGACAAGGCCGGCCTCTCCGGCGACGGCAAGACCAGGCTGCGCCGCTGGCGCACCGACCGCGCCGAGGGCACGCCGGCCATGAACGAGCTGACCGTCTCGCTCAACGAGGCGCTGGGCAGCACGATGGACGAAAAGACCTACCGCCTGCTGCGCCGCAAGGGCGGCTATGTGCCCAGCCACGATTGACGAACACGCCGGAGTGGTACGCGCATGAAAGTGGAACTGGACGCCGATGAAGTCTGGGGGCTGCTCTCCGTCGTCACCAGGGCCGTGATCGACGAGACGGACCTCTCGGATGAGGACCGCGCCGCCCTGCGCCGCTGGCGCAGCAGCGAGATGCGCCAGGGCAGCGAGCCGATGAAGGCGCTGGTGGCGAAGCTGAACGGCGACCTGGAGCGGGTGCAGCGCACGCGCGAGCGCAGCCCGATCCAGAAGCACGACTGGGTGTAGCGGCAGCGCCGAGGCGGGCATGGTGATGGCGAACGGCGGCGCGGAGCGCGACGACCTGGTGCTGTTTGAAAAGGATGGCGGCATCGCCTGGCTGACGCTCAACCGGCCGGAGGCGCTGAACGCCGTCAACCTCGCCATGCGCGACCAGCTCTGGACGCTGCTGCTGGCCGTGCGCGACGACCCGGAGATCGGCTGCCTGGTCATCCGGGGCAATGGCGAGAAGGCGTTCTGCGCCGGCGCCGACGTGAAGGAGTTCGGCACCGCGCCCTCGTATCTGGCCGCGCGCGACGCGCGGCTGCAGCGCGACCTCTGGGGGCTGATGCTCTCGCTGGAGAAGCCCCTGATTGCCGCCGTGCACGGCTGGGCGCTGGGCGCGGGCTGCGAAATGAGCCTGCTCTGCGATCTGCGTCTCGCCGCGGAAGACGCGCGCTTCGGCCTGCCCGAGGTGAACCTCGGCTACATCCCGTCTGCAGGCGGCACGCAGACGTTGCCGCGCCACATGCCGCGCGGCGTGGCGCTGGGCATGATCATGACCGGCGAGCCGATCGACGCGCGGCAGGCGCTGGCGCTGGGTATGGTGCACGACGTCGTGCCGCGCCCGCGGCTGTATGACGAAGCCCGCGCCCTTGCCGAGCGGCTGCTCTCCCGGCCGGCGTTCGCGGTGCGGTTGGCGCGCGAGGCGCTGCGCGCCGCCATGGATCTGCCGCTGGCGCAGGGACTGTCCGTCTCGCACCGGCTCGGCCAGCGCACGCTGCACGCCGTCGGTCCGGACCGCGCCGCCGCGCTCGCCGGCTGGAGCCCGGCCCATGGCTGAGGATCTGCCGTCAACTTCGCCGGCCGCGCCGCCGGAGGTTGCTCCGGCGGGCTCGACCGGGCTGCTGCGGCGCTGGCTGCCGCGGCTGGGGGTGGCCGCCATCGCCCTGGCCGCTGCGGCCCTGGTCTGGTCGTGCTTCGGCCACGACGACCGCTCGGTCTATTCGGCTCCGATCGCGCGCCTCGCCTCGGCGAGCGCGGGCGTGACCTATCTGCCACGCGGCCACCTCTACATCATCGCCCAGCCGGACGGCTCGCTGCTGGCGCTGGACGAGGTGCTGCCGGCGCCGCCCGCGGGTGCGGACACGTGCGCGGTGCAGTGGCGGCCCGATCTCGCCGGCGGCGTCTTTCAGGCCCGGCCCGAGTGCGGCGCCGCGGCGTTCACCCGCGATGGCACGGCGCAGGGCGGCGGCGCGCCCTTGCTGCATCACGCGCTGCGGCTTTCAGGAAAGAACGCCATCGTGGACCTCAGGCGGTGTACACCGGCTTTGGGCGGTGCGGCGCGTTCCTGCGCCGCGTTGCGGGCGGGCGGCGGCTCATAGCCACTGTGCGGCGGCGGTCGGCCCTCATCCTCTCCTGTCTCCTGCCCCCAATTTGCAACATCGCGCGAAGCGCGATCTGGGATGAGGGAAGGAGACGATCTGGCGCCGGGCGTTCCGATCTTCAAACGGTTACCCCGGCAGCGTCCGATTCCTGCACCGCCGGATCGCCCCTACTCCCAGGATTGGGAGAAGGGGGACGGGGGGATGAGGGCCGAAACCGCTTCTCTCTGCGCGGCGTGCGCGGTATCTTCATCTGCGCGGACAGCGTGCGCATCACTACATCGCCGACATCTCGCCCAGACAGCGGCCGCCGCGTCGCCGGGGCCGGGGAGGCAGCATGAACACCGCGGAGTTCCTGCAAATCAGCTCGTTCGTCGTGCCGGACCGCGAGGCGCTGGTCTGCGGCGACACGCGCATCACCTACACGGAGATGGTGGAGCGCACCAACAAGCTCGCCAACGCCCTGGCCGCCCGCGGCCTCTCGCGCGGGGACAAGCTGGCGGTGATGGCGGTCAACTCCGCCGAGTACGTCGAGGCCTACTACGCCTGCGCCAAGCTCGGCGTCACCTTCGTGCCGCTCAACTACCGCGCCAAGGACGAGGAGCTGACCTACATGGTCAACACCTCCGAGGCGTCGGTCTTGTTCGTGGGCGAGCGCTACCTCGAGCTGCTGGGGCGTATCCGCGGCGGGCTGAGCGGCCTCAAGCACGTCTTCTGCATCGAGAAGCCGGTTGCGGGCATGCAGAGCTACGCCGAGCTGCTCGAGTCCGGCTCGCCCGACGATCTCTACACCGAGATCGACGACAACGACCCGACGATCCTGATCTTCACCAGCGGCACCACGGCGCTGCCCAAGGGCGTGGTGCTCACCTACCTCACGCTCACCGCCTACGTGACCAACACGATGGAGCCGGCGATGCCGGAGATCCACGACAAGACGATGGTTACGGTGCCACTGTTCCACATCGCCGGCGCCACGGCGATGATGTCCTCGATCTGGGGCGGGCGCACGCTGGTGATCCTGCCGCAGTTCGAGCCGGAGCTGTGGCTCCGGACCGTGCAGCAGGAGGGCGTCACGCACGCCTTCGTCGTGCCCACGATGCTGAAGCGCATCATGGAGCACCCGAAGTTCAAGGACTACGACATCAGCTCGCTCAAGCTGATCACCTACGGCGCCGCGCCGATGCCCTACGAGGTCGTGCGCCGCGCCGTCGAAACGTTCGACTGCGGCCTGATGAACGCCTACGGCCAGACGGAGAGCACCTCCTCGCTCACCTACCTGGGCCCCGATGACCACGACATCAAGGGCCTCTCGGACGCAGAGAAGGAGAAGAAGTTGCACCGCCTGCGCTCCGTGGGCCGGCCGATGGACGACATCGAGCTGGCGATCATGGACGAGCGCAACCAGATGCTGGGCATGGGCGAAGAGGGCGAGATCTGCGTCTCCGGCGCCCGTGTGATGCGCGAGTACTTCAAGCAGGAAGAGGCCACGCACTCGGCGATCATCGACAACTGGCTGCACACCGGCGATGTGGGCTACCTGGACGACGAGCGCTACCTCTTTATCACCGGCCGCAAGAAAGACCTGATCATCCGCGGTGGCGAGAACATTTCGTCGGGCGAGATCGAGGCGGTGCTGGAAGAGTACCCGGCAATCGAGGAAGCGGCCGTGATCGGCGTGCCCGACGTCGAGTGGGGCGAAGAGGTCAAGGCCGTCGTCGTGCTGAAGAACGGCCAGAGCGCCACCGGCGATGATCTGCGCGGCTACGCCCGCTCGCGGCTGGCCAGCTACAAGACGCCGCGCTACATCGCTTTCGTGAACGAGCTGCCGCGCAACGCCCTGGGCAAGGTCTTGAAGACGGAGATCCGCAAGCAGCACGGCGGCCCGGACGAACGCTAGGGTTCAGGGAACAGGGAACAGGGAATAGAAAAGTCGGCCCTCCACCCCCTCAAAGGACCCTCCGCAGCTTCCCCCTCTCCATCCGAGATCGCGCTCCGCGCGATGGAAAGCCCTGGAGAGGGGGCCAGGGGGTGAGGCCACGCGAGCGTGATCATGGCTGATGAACCGAGACAGGCAGACGAGCGTTCGCCGTCGCCGGCCACGCCGGAACGTGAGCAGCGTGGGCTGCGCCTCAACGGGCTGGCCGCGGGCGCGGTGATCGCGTTGCTGGCGGGCGGCACGGCGGTCGCCGCCGCGGTCAAGAACGACGGCGTCGCCGAGAACACGCCGCACCGCATCTTCGAATGGAACATCGTCGGCGGCTGGGTGATCTACCTCTTCCTGGCCGCGCTCGTCTCCGTGCTGCTCTACGTGCCCTACCGGCGCATCCGCCTCTACCGCATCGGCCGCAAAGACCTGCGCACCAACGCGATCGCCCGCCGGCTGAGAAACGCCTTCGCCCGCGGCGCCTCCTCGCAGCGCGTGCTGCGCGACCCCTACGCCGCCGTCTTCCACACCTGCATCTACTCCAGCATCGTCGCCCTGTTCATCGTCACCAACCTGATCCTGATCGATCACGAGATCTGGGTGCCGATCTCCGGCGAGTCGTTCCTGCGCGGGCAGTTCTACCTCGGCTACAAGCTGTTCGGCGACCTCTTCGGCCTGATCGGCCTGCTCGGCGTGGGCATGGCCTTCTGGCGGCGCTACCTCTCCAAGAAGCCGCGCCTGCAGTGGGATATGCGCCCGGAGGACCAGGCGATCCTCGGCCTGCTCGGCTTCATCCTGCTCACCGGCATCCTGCAGCAGGGCTTCCGCATCGGCGCCACGGAGCTGCGCAACGGCCATGGCGCCTGGTCGCACTGGGCGCCGGCCGGCTGGGCCGTGGGCAAGATCATGAACGGGCTCGGCGCCAGCGTCGACCTGGAGGAGAACCTGCACCGGCTCTCCTGGTGGACGCACATGCCCGCGGCCTTCTTGTGGCTGGGGCTGATCGCCTGGACCAAGCTCGGCCACATCTTCTTGGCGCCGACGAACGGCTTCTTCAAGACGCTGCAGCCGTACGGCCGGCTCAGCTACCCGGCCAACCTGCTGGACGAGAACGCTGAGCTGGCCGAGGACGCGACCTTCGGCGCGGCCAAGCTGCAAGACCTGAGCTGGAAGCAGCTCTTCGAGACGGACGTCTGCGTGCGTTGCGGGCGCTGTTCGGACAACTGTCCTTCGCATATCGCCGGGCAACCGCTCTCGCCCATGTCGATCGTGCAGAACCTGCGCAACTACATGAGCGAGTTCGGGCCGGGCATCGCCGGTGCGCTGGAGCACGGCCAGAAGCCGCCGGAACCGGCGAGGGCGCTGGTCGGCGAGACGATCGCCGAGGAGCAGCTCTGGGCCTGCCGCACCTGCGGTGCCTGCATGGAGGCCTGCCCCGTCTTCATCGAGCACGTGCCCACGATCGTCGATTTCCGCCGCCATCTCGTCATGGACCGGGGCTCGATTCCCGCCACGGCGCAGGCCGCCTTGCAGAACATCGAGCAGCGCGGCCACCCCTGGCGCGGCACGCAGCTCCAGCGCACGACCTGGATGGAGAACATGCAGGTGCCCGAGTATACGGGTGAGCAGGAGTATCTCTACTGGGTCGGCTGCACCGGCGCGCTGGTGGATCGCAACGTGCCGATCACGCAGGCGATCATCCGTCTGCTCATGGACGCGGGCGTGGACTTCGGCGTGCTCGGCGCACAGGAGACCTGCAACGGCGACCCGGCGCGGCGGCTGGGCAACGAGTTCTTGTTCCAGATGCAGGTGCAGGCCAACGGCGAGCTGTTCAAGGCGCTGAACGTCAAGAAAGTGATCACGCACTGTCCGCACTGCTTCAACACGTTCAGGAACGAGTACCCGGACTACGGCGTGCAGCTCGAGGTCACACACCACTCGCAGTTCCTGCAAGAGCTGATCGCGCAGGGCAAGCTGAAGCCGAAGAACGCCTTCGGCCAGCGCGTCACCTTCCACGATTCCTGCTATCTCGGCCGCCACAACGGCGTTTACGAGGCGCCGCGTCAGGTCCTCGAAGCGATTCCGGAGCTGGAGCTGGTGGAGATGCCGCGCAACCGGCAGCAGGGCTACTGCTGCGGCGCGGGCGGCGGCATGATCTGGCTTGAAGAACACAAGGGCCGGCGCGTCAACCAGGTGCGGGCGGAAGAGGCGATCGCCACCGGCGCCGACGTGGTGGCCGTGGCCTGCCCCTTCTGCATCCAGATGTTCGAGGACGCGATCCCCGCCGTGCAGCCGGAAGAGAGCGGCCGCCTCAAGGCGATGGAGATCTCGGAGCTGCTCGAGGTCGCGGTCAAAGAGCCGGCGGCGGGCGACTGAGGGCCGGCGCCCTTCAGCGCAGCAAATCGAACGCGAGCGCCGTGAAGCCGAACGCGGCGAAGTCGCTGTCGAAGGAAAACGCGTAGGTCAACCCCGGCCGCTCCATGACGGCGAAGTTGATCGCGTCGGTCAGGGTGAAGAGGTGATCGTCGTATCGTTCGATGATCACCCGAGCCCGCGCCTCGTCACTGTCGGTGACAGGAACGATGGTGGTGTTGGCACTCGCCTCGATGCGGCGGAGCAGATCGGCGCCGCCACGAGTATTGCGGAGGCGATTGATGACCAACGCATGGGCCTCGGCGAGAATATAGCGCGTGGTAAACATGGTGGCGTTGCGGCGAACGAGCGATGTGAGCATCGCCTGGGCGGTGCGGTGGTTCGCGTCGCGTTCCGCTGATACGGCATAGTAGGCTGAGCTATCGACGAACACCCGCCGTGGATGTGGCTCTCCACGTGGGTTCATGTGGTTTTCGGCATGTAGGCCTCGGCCAGGTACTTGTGCTTGTTAGCCGAAACGTCAGTTGGCCCTTCAGGATCCTTGAACATTCCGATGATCGACAGGATGGCGTCTTGTGAGGCGTGCTCATCATCGCGTTTGCGCCGCCGGCCACGCCCGCGCGCTGGCGTGGGCTTCGGCGCCGGCGAGAGCACGGCGAGTGCGACGCCGTTTTCGGTCAGAAGGCAGCGCTCGCCGCTTCGCAGGCTGCCATCCGTTTCAGCGACGGCGCCCGGTGCGATGACGGTTGCGGTGCAGATCGAGGTCGGTCACGTTGCGCTCGCGGCCGGTGCCCGGCACGCCGGCATCGCCGAAGGGCGTGCGCAACGGTTCGTGGTGCCGGCCGGGCATCACGCCCGGCTGGTGCGTCGGGCCGTCCGGCAGTTCGTAGCCGGGCTCGTCGAACAGGCGGTACGGCCCGGCGCCGCGTCCGCCCGCGACGCTGGGCCGCATGGTCGTGACCGCGGGCGTCGGTGAAGCTGCACGGGGCGTCATCGCACCTTCCTCGTACATGCCGCACGATCGTGCACGCACCCGGCGGGACCGGTCCGGTCAGGCGGGCGTCGTGCTCTCAGCGGCCCGCGAGACGAGCAGCAGCACAGCGCAATCCGTGAGCGCCTCGTGGCGGTGCGGCAACTTCCCGTCGAGCACGACCATCTCGCCCGACAGGAGGTCGATCGGGTGGCCCGCGGTGTGCAGCCGCATCCGTCCCTCCAGGCACTGCAGCGTCACCGGTCCTTCGGCGTGGTGCTCCTGCACGATCGCGCCCGCCTTCATCAGCGACAGAACGACCGAGAGGCCGCCTTCTTTGGCCAGTGTCCGGGCCAGGCGGTTGCTCTTTTGCCAGCCGGGCTCCTTCCGCAGCCGGGCGATCTCGTTGCCGAAACGCAGCACACGCACCGGCAGCTCAAGCGGCCCGTGCTCGCGTACGTAGGCCGGCACACGCTCTGACATGGCAACACACTCCTCGATCGGTGACCCAATCCGCCGATATCCAATCGCGACATGATATGCCGATGGGCCCTCCGTCTGTCTGTCGGGCAGATCCAGACAGCGCAGTCCGCCTTAGCCCGCTTGCCGGGGCTGGCCGTCCGGCGCACTGTATATCTCGCGACGATACCAATGCCTCGCTCGCGCATAGCCCTGAGGTCATGCGATGCCTGATCAACCAGACGCCCCACGCTCACCCCGATCGGACGACGTGCGTACCAATCTGGAACGCCAGCGGCGCGCCTCGGAGGCGAGGCGGCGCCGCGCGAGGCCGGTCGGCTCCGGCGAGCTGAACCCCGGCGGCGGCGAGTATCTGGTGGAGCTTCCGCGCGGTCCGGGCGGCACCGGCAGCGCGATCGGCGACGGCAAGGATGACAGCATGACCACGATCATGGTTCCCGTTGACGGATCTGAGACGGCGGCCGCCGCGGTGCCCGTGGCGCGCTGGCTGGCGAGCGGGCTGCACGCCGAAGTTGTGCTGCTCTGTGTTGGCCCCGACCCCGAGACCAGGGGACAGGCCCGCGACGAAGATCAGGCGCTCGAGCGCGTCCTGGCCGCTGCGAGCGCGAAGCTGACCGGGATCTTGGTGCGCCGCCGCATCCAGCTCGCCAACGATCCCGCGGCCGGCATCCTCGAAGCCGCGCGCGCAGAGCACCCCGACCTGATCGTGATGTCGACCCACGGCCGCACCGGCTGGGCCGGCTTCACGCGGCGCAGCGTGGCGGCCGAGGTCGTGCGGGCCGGCATCGCGCCGGTGACGCTCATTCTGCCGGCGGCGCGCGCCTCCACCTGAGGATGAGCCGGCTTTCCATCCGCCGGCCATATCCTGAACTGCGCGACCGTTCCGCAGTGCCGGCTGAAGTGTGAGGACGTTTCGCCATGGCCGTTCAACCCCTGACCCGCATCCTGCTGCCGGACAGCACGCCCGTCGAGTCGCTCGATGCCTACCTTGCCCGCGGCGGCGGCGCGGCCTTCGCACGGGCGCAGCAGCTCGGCCCCGACGCCGTGATCGCGGAGCTGCGGCGAGCCGGCCTGCGCGGCCGCGGCGGCGCCGGCTTCCCGACGGCGACGAAGTGGGCGGGCGTGCACAACGATCCGGCGACGACGCGCTACGTCTGTGCCAACGGCGCCGAGGGCGAGCCGGGCACGTTCAAGGACCGCTACCTGCTGCGCATGAATCCGTACCAGGTGATCGAAGGGCTGGCGATCGCGCGCTTCGCACTGAGCGCGCGCACGGCCTACCTCTGCACCAAGCGGCAGTTCGAGCCGGAAGTGGCGGCGCTGGAGCGGGCGCTTGCCGAGCTGCGCGAGCGCACGACGCTGGTCGGAGCGATCGAGCTGGTGCTCGGCCCGGATGAATACCTCTTCGGTGAGGAGAAGGCGCTGCTGGAGGTGATCGAGGGCGGGTTGCCGTTACCGCGGGTCTTCCCGCCGCGCCTGCACGGCCTGTTCAGCGGCGCGTACGGCGGCCCGAGCGACACGCTCGCCCACCCGACGGTGGTGAACAACGTGGAGACGCTGGCGCACGTGACGCAGATCCTGCGCAACGGCGCGGACTGGTTCCGCGGCATCGGCAGCGCCGACACGCCGGGCACGATGATCTTCACGATCTCGGGCGACGTGCAGCGCCCGCAGATCGTCGAGCTGCCGCTGGGGCAGACGCTGGGCTACCTGCTGTTCGAGCTGGCCGGCGGGCCAGCGCCCGGCCGCCGGCTCAAGGCGGTGCTGCCCGGCGCCGGCGCGGTGCTGACGCCGCCACAGTGGGATACGCCGCTCTCGTTCGACAGCATGCGCGCCGCGGGCTCGGGCCTCGGCTCGGGCGGCTTCGTGGCCTACGACGACAGCGCCTGCATGGTGCAGGTGCTCTACGCCTTCTCGCGCTTCCTCTACGTCGAGTCGTGCAACCAGTGCCCGCCGTGCAAGACCGGCTCGCGCTGGATCACCGAGCGGCTGGAGCGGCTGCTGGCCGGCGAGGCCGAGGCGCACGATCTCGACGAGATCCACGCGGCCTCGACCTGGGTGACGAACGCCGCCCGCTGCTTCCTCGCCTCGGAGGAGGCGATCGTCACGGCCGCGATGCTGGCGGCCTTTCCCGAAGAGTTCCAGGCGCACCTGGAGCGCCGCTGCGCCCTGCGCCACGAGATCGCGATCCCCAAGATGACCGCCTATCTGCCGGAAGGCGGCTTCCGCTTCGACGAGAACTACGTGCACAAGCAGCCGGACTGGTCGTACGGCGCCAGGTAGCGTGCAGCGGCCGCGGATGGCGTCTAAGCGGGCGGCGGGCGATGATTATGGAAGTAATCCGCTTCCATCGCCTGCCGCCGTTTGCGCGCCGGGCCGCCGCGGCATGGGCGACGGTCTCCACACTGCGAGGAAGCACTCAGGAGGACCTGACTCGTGAACATCATCGTATGCGTCAAGCAGGTACCCGACCCCGAGACACCGGCCGCGGCGTTCAAGGTGGACGCCGCGACCAACAAGGTCGTGCCCGCGCAGGGCGTGGCGCCGGTGATCAGCCCCTTCGACGCGCAGGCGGTGGAGGCGGCGCTGCGCATCAAGGACGTGCAGGGCGAAGGCAAGATCACCGTGCTTTCGATGGGCCAGGCCAGCGCCCGCGACGCGATCAAGCACGGCCTGGCGATGGGCGCCGATGAGGGCGTGCTCGTCTCCGACCCCGCGCTCGAGGACGCCGACGCGTTCGTCACCGCGAAGGTGCTGGCCGCGGCGATCCAGAAGATCGGCGACTATCAGCTGATCATCACCGGCCGCCAGGCGGCGGACTGGGACCAGGGCGTCGTGCCCTCCGGCATCGCCGAGATCCTCGGCCTGCCCGCGCTCACCGTGACCAAGAGCGTGACGGCGACGAACGGCGGCGTCAAGGTCGAGCGGGTATTGCAGGACGGCTTTGAGACGGTGGAAAGCTCGCTGCCGGCGGTGGTCACGGTCAGCAACGAGCTGGGCGACCCGCGCTACCCGCAGCTGCGCCAGATCATGATGGCCGCCCGCAAACAGGTCACGACCTACACGCCGGCGGACCTGGGCCTCGGCGCCGCCGATCTGCAGCCGCGCCTGAAGCTGGAGAAGCTATTCGTGCCCGTGAACGACTCGAAGGTCGAGATCATCGAGGGCGACACGCCGGCCGAGCAGGCCGTGAACCTGGCGCGCAAGCTGCGCGAGGCGAAGCTGATCTAGCGCCGCGGCCAACGGGCCATGCGCA
Organism: Dehalococcoidia bacterium; assembly: GCA_035310145.1. Taxonomy (NCBI): domain Bacteria; kingdom Bacillati; phylum Chloroflexota; class Dehalococcoidia; species Dehalococcoidia bacterium. The sequence goes on along the minus strand of DATGEL010000039.1, from coordinate 29,377 downwards.
ACGCAGAATTCGACGAGGAACAACGACAGATGGCGAACGAAAACGGGGTGCTGGTCGTCGGGGAGATTCATGAGGGCGCCGTCTCCGGCACGACGGCCGAGATGCTCGGCCTGGCGCACCGGCTGGTCGAGGGCGGCCTGGGCGGCAAGGTCGCGGTGGCGCTGCTGGGCAGCGGCGTCTCCGGCCATGCCGGCGAAACCGGCCCGCTCGGCGCGGACACGGTCTACGTGGCCGACGACGCGGGCCTGGCGCCCTATCAGAACGACGCCTGGCTGCCGGTGGTCGAGGGCATCGTCAGGCAGGCGAACCCGGCGCTGGTGCTGCTGGCGCAGTCGAGCATCGGCCGCGACCTGGCGCCGCGCCTGGCCTTCCGCCTCGATACCGGCGTCTCGATGGACACGGTCGAGGTCAGCGTGGAGGGCGGCGTGCCGCACCTGACCCGCGCCGCCTACGGCGGCAACGCGCGCGCCGTGCTCTCGCCCGTGAAGCTGCCGGTGGTCGCCACGATCAAGGCGAAGTCGCAGGAGCCGCTGGAGCCGGCGGCCGGCCGCGCGGCCGAGGTCGTGAACGTGGCTGTTTCCGGCCAGAACGTGCGCACGAAGGTGCTGGGCCAGGAGAAGGCGAAGGCCGAGGGCGTGCGGCTGGAGGACGCCGATGTCGTCGTCAGCGGCGGGCGCGGCCTGGGCTCGCCGGACGGCTTCCAGGTGATCGAGCAGCTTGCGGCCGTGCTGGGCGGCGCCGCGGGCGCCAGCCGCGCCGCCTGCGACCTGGGCTGGTATCCGCCCTCGAAGCAGGTTGGCCTCACGGGCACGACGGTGAGCCCGGACCTCTACATCGCCGTGGCGATCTCCGGCGCCAGCCAGCACATGGCGGGTATGTCCGGCTCGAAGAACATCGTGGCGATCAACAAGGACCCGGACGCCAATATGGTCAAGGTGGCGCGCTTCGCCGTGGTCGCCGACTACAAGCAGGTGATGCCGCCGCTGATCGAAGAGGTGAAGAAGCTGAAGAGCTGAGGCGCGGCGTGGGCCTGCACTCCCCCGCCCCTTTCTCCCACACGCTTGTCGCCACTGGTGGATCTCCAGGCATCTATGTATGGGCGAGCGGGGCGATCCTCGGCTCTGGCCCGGTTGACAGATGCCGCGCCGCGGGGGAACAATCGCGCAACCTTCACCCGCCGGAAGGAGCGCGGTCATGCAGGTAAGCGGCCAGCGAGCGGCCGGCGCCCCCCCTCTCGTCCGGTTTTGGCGCTCGCGCCGCGCGGGCAGGCGCGCCGCTCTGCTGCTGGCAATGCTGCTCGCCACGCTGCCGTTTGCCGGCCGCCCAGACAGGCTCTCGGCGCAGGGCGGGGCCGTCGCGCTCTCGCCGGAGGAGGCGGTCACCCGCCTGGCGCCGTACCTGCTCACCCGCGTCGATCTCGCCGCCGACTACACGCCGGGGAGCGTCTCGGCGGCCACGGCGGTGACCTTCGGCTTCGATCGCGCCGATCCCCTCTCCGCCTTCCAACAGAACACGAGCGCCGGCCTGATCGTCTTGCTTCAGCAGCCGCTCTCCGCTGCCGATCTGCTGGCGCCGCTCTCGCCGGACGCGCTGCTGCTGTATCTGATGCGTGACGCCGATGCCGCGCGCGAGTTCGTCCGCGGCGCCGCCTATTCGCCGAACTCGGGCGGCGCCGGCGTCGACGCCGTCGACCTGGGGCTGAAGCTGGGCGATGCGACGATGACCTGGCGCGGCAAGATGGCTCTCGGCCTGTTCGGCAGGTCGGCGTACTACCTGGTGCGCTGGCAGCAGGGCCGGATCGGCTTTGAATTCGACGTCAGCCTCGATCCCACGAAGATCACGCCGGAGCAGGTTGCCGCGCTGGCGCTGCAGATCGGGCGCCGGGAAACCGCAGTGCCGCCGCCGGACTTCGCTTCGCCCACCGTGCCGCCGCCCGCGAGCGAAGCGGAGCGTGCCGCCGCGCTCCAGCAGCTCGTGGCGCTCGATCTTCCCGCAGGGCAAGCGCCCGCGGGCTACGAGCCTCCCGACCGCGGTGTTACCTCGGTTGCGAACCTCGTAGCGCGCAACCTGGATACGCCGGATATCCTCCAGCGTGTCGACGGGCAGTGGAAGCGGCTGATCGAGACGAACCAATCGTTTGACGCCGCCACGTCGCCGGCGCAAATCACGATCGACACCGCGTACGATGCCGATCCGGCGAGCGCCATCGTGGACGGGCAGGACATTATCCTGGCGAAAGGCGAGGCGATTACCTACCTCGATTCGCCGCTCATGCTGGGCGACTTCACGCTCGCCTTCCGCACCGGCTACGACAGCCCCTCCGGCCGCGTGACCGAAAACCTGTCGCTCGAGTGGACGCACGGGCCGCTGCTGTTCGGGGTAAACATGTCCGGCCCGCCCGGTTCGACGAAACTGGACGACGTGCTCGCCTTCGCGCGGGCAGAGGAGGCGCAGTACCAGGCGAGCCCCCTGGCCGCGCAGCCGCCCGCGTCCGCTCACGCGGCTCGGCCGCTTGCCTTCGCTGCCGGCGCAGGACGTTCCCCGGCCTTCCCGTAGCCGTTAGCCTGCGTCTCTGAGCGCCGGCGCGAGCCCGCTACCGTCTCTGCCGACGCGCACCCCTTTAATCGCCGGTGTTCACCGTGCCGCGCGGCTCCAATAGCAAGACCTGCGCTTCCGCCGCCGCGAACGGCTGATGCTCCACGCCGCGCGGCACCACAAACAGCTCACCGGCGCTGAGCGCGATCTCGTGATCGCGCAGGCGAATGGTTAGCGCACCGCCCAAGACCAGGAACAGCTCATCGGTCTGCGTGTGTGTATGCCAGAGGAACTCCCCGCGGACTTTTGCCAGCTTGACCTCGCAGTCGTTCAACGTGGCCACGGTATGCGGCGACCAGAGCTGTTCGATGGTTGCCAGCTGGGCCGCAAGGCTGATCTTCGCCATGACCGCCTTCCCCTCCGCTTGAACACAACAAAATGACCTCTCCCAGCGGGGAGAGGTCATTGCGCCCGGCTCTGCTCAGCGAGTATAGCACGGGCCGGCACTGCGGCCGTGTCGATGCCGCCGCGGATCCGAGCGTCGCGCAAGCGGCGCCGGAATGGCCGATCGTTGCGCGCGGCGTCGCCGGAATTTGAGCGGCAGTGTGGCGCAGTTCACACGGCCCGCGTCGGCGCGCTCATGCCGGCGTGAATCCACCCGCGGCTACGCTGAGGTCACCGCCGCGACAGCGCAGCGGCAACGACGAACACAACGGCCCGTACCCGGCCGTGAACACAGGGAGGATCCACCTATGCGCAAACTGTTCGCAGTCGCATTCCTCGCAGCGGTCTGCAGCCTGGCGATCGGCATGCTAGGCCAGCGCGGCGCCAGCGCCCGCGGCTTCATCGACATCGATACCACTGCCGGCACGCCCTACCACCACTTCGTGATCTCCGGCGCCGGCTGGATGCCCAACTCGGCACTGTACGTGCACTTCGAGGCGCCGGACGGCAGCAGCTACGACTGGATCTCCAGCTACGACGGCAGCAACCGCGTCTTCGTCAACAGTTATGGCGAGTTCCAGGCCGGCTTCACGCCGATCGATGCCTTCCCCGACGGCACCTACGGCGCCTGGACGGCGGTGTTCGAGACCGACTACGGCACCCAGGCCTCGGTGGACTTCGACATCGTGCGCTAACCTGCCCGCCGCACTCCCGCCGCAGAGCCGCCCCGGCCCAGGCTGGCCGGGGCGGTTCTGCGTGGGCGGCCGTCGCGTGTCGGGCTGCTCACGGCCGGCGCTTGCGAACACCTCGCGGCGTGGTAGGCTCGAAACGGCCCGCGCCACGTGCCGCGGGCGGTCAGCAGGAGGCAGACAGATGCCGAACGTCACCGGTCTGGGGCACGTGGGGCTGTTCGTGCAGGACCCCGCCGTGATGATCGACTTCTACCACAACTTCCTCGGTATGCAGGTGACCGACCGCGGCGACGGCGACTGGATCGTCTTCCTCAGCGCCCGGCCGCACGAAGAGCACCACGAGCTGGCGCTGATGAGGGCGCCGGAGCGCAAGAGCGAGGTGCAGCAGATCTCGTTCACCGTCGGCTCGCTTGCCGAGCTGCGCCAGTTCTGGCAGCAGATCAAGGCGCGCGGCTATCCCGTGGACCGCGTCGTGAACCACGGCATCGCCTTCGGCTGCTACTTCCGCGACCCGGAAGGCAACCGCGTCGAGATCTACTGGCCCACCGGCAAGGACTACCCGCAGCCGCACGGCGACCCGATCGACCTCGACCAGAGCGAGGCCGAGCTGCTGAGCCGGCTAGCCGCCATGCCGCCGAAATCGCGGGCCGCAAGCCCGGCGTAGCCGCGCCCGACGCCGGCGGCTACGGCAAGCCCGCCGCTCCGCGCGCTGCCACAAGGACGCGCCCATGCCACGCCTCGACTGCCTCTCGCAGATCGCCCGCAACACGATCCTGGCGCTGCCCGTGCAGGTCAACGAGACCTCGCCCTGTACGCCGCCGGCCAAGCCACTGGCGCAGAGCCGGATCGCGATCGTCACCACGATCGGCATCCACCTGCGCGACGCCCGGCCCTTCGGTCCGGGCGATCCCTCGTTCCGCGTCATCCCCTCGACGGCGACGCAGGCGGACGTACTGCAAAGCCACCAGAGCATCGGCTTCGACCGCACCGCCACGCAGCAGGACTGGAACGTCGTCTTCCCGATCGACCGGCTGCGCGAGTTGGTGCAGCGCGGCGAGCTGGGCGGCCTCGCGCCTAACTGCTACTCGTTCATGGGCGCCCAGCGCGACGTGAGCCGCATCGTCTCCGAGACGGCGCCGGAAGTGGCGCGGCGGCTGCGCGAGGACGGCGCCGACGCCGTGCTGCTTACCCCCACCTGACCGTTCTGCACGCACACCGTCGGTGTGATCGCCCGCGTGCTCGAAGCCGCCGGCCTGCCCACCACCTCGATCAGCCTGGTGCGCGAGCATACCGCGCAGGTGCAGCCGCCGCGCGCCCTGTTCGTGCCCTTCCCCTTCGGCCACCCCTTCGGCCGGCCGAACGACCCCGATCTGCAGCATCGTGTGCTGGGCGCCGCGCTCGACCTCTTCGCCGAGCGCGGCTGCCCCGTGCTGCGCGACTTCCCGGACGAGGCCGCGGCGGCAGGTCCGGCGGCGCCGCTGCAGGCCTCGCAGGTCGAAACCGCGCCAGCCGCCGAAGACGCGGCCGCGGAGACCACGCGCCTGCGCCGCTACCACGAGCAGTGGCTGCAGCGCGAGGGCCACACCGCCGTCGGCCTCACGCGCATCCCGCCGCAGCGCTTCCGTGGCGTGATCCGCTTCCTTGAAGCAGTCGCCGCGGGCGACGAGGCGGATATGCGCGAGCGGCCGGAGGGCGTGCCGCTGCCGCTCTTCATCCGCTACTGCGCCGACGATTTGAAGGCCATGTACTTCGAGGCGCGGCTGCTGCAGCAGCCGCAGACCACCGGCGAGGCCTTCGCCCGCTGGTTCTGGGGCGAGACGGCCACCGGCCAGCTCATCCGCCGTGTCAAAGAGCGGCTGGACGTGTCCGAAGACCCGGCGATGAAGGCGATCGCTTACGGCATCGCCCGCTGAGACGGCCCGCGCACAGGAGCACGACTATGCCGATGCCGCAGACGGCCGCTGCTTTCCGCGCCCAGGGGTATCCGTGGCGGCTCTACTGCGGCGCCGAAGCGATCACCAGCATCGGCGACGAGCTGCGCCGCGCCGGGGCGCGCCGGGCGTTCGTGCTCTGTGGCAAGACCGTCGCCGGCAAAACGGACCTGGTGCCGCGCATCCGCGCGGCCTGCGGCGGCGCCTTCGCCGGCGTCTACGACGGGATGGACAAGGACGCGACCTTCCCCGCGATCCAGCGCGGCACAGAAGAAGCGCGGGCGGCCGGGGCCGATCTGCTGATCGCCGTGGGCGGCGGCAGCGTGATCCACGGCTCGCGCGTCGTCGCCATCCTGCTGGCGGAGCAGGGCGACCCGTACGCACTGATGACCCAGTATCCTGAAGGCAAGCCGGCCTACAGCCCGCGCCTGCGGGCGCCGAAGCCGCCGATCATCAACGTGCCCACCACGCCGACCAGCGCCATGAACCGCGCCGGCTCGGCGCTGAAGAACGACGCGCTCGACCACCGCATGGAGTTCTTCGACCCGAAGACGCGGCCGGCCGCGATCGTCTGGGACCATGGCGCCCTGCTCACGGCGCCGCTTGCGCTGCTGCGCTCCACGGCCACCACCACCTTCCTCGGCTCGCTGACGGCGCTGGGTGCGAGCGACGCGAACCCGCTGGCGGCGGGCGACCAGCGCCAGGCCTTTGCCCTGGCGCACGCCGCGCTCGGCCGCCTGCCGCACGAGCCGGAGAACGTGCAACTGCGCATCGACCTCTGCGCCGCCGCGCTCTTACAAAACCGCGCCGCCGACGACGACGCCGGCCGCGGGCGCGACGCGGCCGCCAGCGCCAGCTACGCGCTGGCCACGGCGCTGCACATCCGCTACCACCACGTCGGCCAGGGCGAGGCGACGGCGGCGGTATGGCCGACCTGCCTGCGCCGCCTGGCGCCGCCTGCCGCTCCGGCCCAGGCGATCGCCGCCGGCCTCGGCGTTTGGCGCGAGGGCATGTCGGCGGCGGCGGCGATAGAGGCGGCCGCGGCGGCGCTTGAGGCCCTGCTGGCGAAGGCCGGCATGCCGAGCCGCGTGCGCGAGCTGCAGATTCCCGAGGCCGATCTGCCCCAGCTCGCCCAGGACACGCTCAAGAACTTCAACGCCAACCCCGGCGAGCGCCCGGCGGACTACAGCGCGCGCATGCTGGCGCTGCTGCACGCCGCCTGGTAGCCGCCCGCCACTGGAGAACAGCGCGCGGCTCAACGCCGGGAGCCTTCCGCGACCAACACGGCCGCCGGGCGAGCGCGGGTGCGGTCGAACGCCACCAGCCGTTTCTGCCGCGGCCCAATCCGATTCGCCGGTTGCTGCCGTAGTCCGGGGCGCAAGGCAAAGACGCCGCGCTCGCAGCGCCGGGCGGAAGCGGCCGCAGTCACGCGGTGACCGTACACAAATCGTGCATGCCGGCGGCTGCTTGCGCCGGCGCAGAATGCACGATTTGTGGATGCCGGCCGCGATCGCGCGGGCTAGCCTCTCGCCAGGGCGGCGCGCAGCGCCGTGTGCGAGGGCGCGTGTGCCGGCGCCTGTGCGGGCGGCCGTCTCCGCAGCTCTCGATCGGCGTGGACGCGGATACGGGAGAAGCAGCAGGTGAGGCGACAGGGCACGATCTGGCCGGCGCTCACGCTGTTCGCGGCATGCGCCGCAGCGCTGCTCATGGGCACGCAGCGGGCGCGGGCGCTGGATACCGGCCTCGCGCTCAGGCCGTACATGGGCTGGAACACCTACTACGGCGGCACGCCGATGTACGAAGAGTTCATCCTGCACGTCAGCGATGCGATGGTGGAACGTGGCTTTTTCGCCGCCGGCTACCAGTACGTCCGGCTGGACGGCGGCTGGTGGGACGGCGTACGCGACGCGCAAGGCGCGATCGTGCCGCCCGCGCGCCAGTGGCCGCACGGCATGCGCTTCCTCACCGACTCCATTCACGCCCGCGGCCTGCGCGCCGGCATCTACACCGACGCCGGCGCGGACGGCTGCGGCGGCGACAAGCAGGGCAGCGGCCCGCCCTAGCCGCGTGCCGCGCCCCTGCCCCGCTCCTGCCTACCCTCGATCGCGGCTGTCCCCGCCGCGACGGCTCCGAAGCTGCCGTGGCGCCGGTGTGCCCGCGTCTGGGTGCGTCGCCGAAGAGTACGATGGACGGCGCCGGATCCCCGCCGCGGGGACCGAGCCGGCGGCAGGCGCTGTGTCGCATCTGCGGCCACGGCGGCCCGCGAAGCGATGCGCCGGCGCGGGGGGATGTGATGAAGTTTGGCCTGTGCTACATCGCCGACTATCACCCGGACTTTCAGGGCAGCTACGCGCAGTGGTACGACGGCATGCTCGAAGAGATCGTCCGCGCCGACGAACTGGGCTATGACGGCGCCTGGCTGGCGGAGCACCATATCCCCGCCTTCGCCTTCGGCTCGCCGGCCGTCTTCCTGGCGGCCGCCGCGCGGCAGACACGGCGCATCCGCCTCGGCACCGCCGTCAGCCTGCTGCCGCTGAACGACCCGATCCGCCTGGCCGAGGACTACGCCATGGTCGACGTGCTGAGCAAGGGGCGGCTCGACTTCGGCGCCGGCCGCGGCCTGTACAAGTACGACTACGACACCTGCCGCGTCGACATGAGCGAGAGCAAGGAGCGGTTCGACGAAAACCTGGAGATCATTCGGCGGGCCTGGACGGAAGAGGACTTCTCCTATCGCGGCCGCTGGACGGCGATCGAGCACCACACGGTGACACCGCGGCCATTGCAGCAGCCGCATCCGCCGATCTGGGTGGCCGCGGTGATGACCCGCGACTCGTTTCGCTGGGCCGGCAGCCACGGCTTCAACCTCCAGACCGCGCCCTTCTTCTACACGCACTTCGCCGACATGCAGGAGCGCCTGGCGATCTACCGCGACAGCCTGCGCGAGCACGGCCACGATCCCGCCCAGAAGGAGGTGCTCGCCGTCTACCATATGTACTGCGCCGAATCGGCCGCGGAGGTGGCCGCCGTGGCCGACCCGGCGATGAAGCGCTTTCAGCAGTTCGGCAAGGCCGTGGACGAGCGCCGCCACGCCTACCGCGACCCGCGGGCGTACCAGGACTGGAAGGGCTTTTATGAGAACCGCCAGACGATCTCTTTCGACCAGATGAAGGAGACGCGCGCCGTGCTCGGCACGCCGGAGGAGTGCCGCGCGAAGATCCGCATGCTGACCGAGGCGTACGGCATGAACTACCTGATCTTCGAGGTCAACTTCGGCGGCCTGCCGCACGAGAACGTGATGCGCTCGCTGGAGCTGTTCGCGCGTGAGGTCATGCCCGCCTTCGGCGACGCACCGGTGTGAGCTGCCTGGTGGCGCGATGTTCGGAAGCGGTCGCGGCGATGAGCCGGCGTGTGGAACGGGCCGGTTGGATCGCAACTGGACCGCGCCGCGCGTTTGCGGCCGTGCTTCGGCATCGATAGACTTTATGACAGGGCTATACGGCGATTCGGCCGCACAGAATGGGCACGGGAGCAGGCACGATGGCAGTAGAGAAGGGCACCTGGCTGTTGAAGCGCGGCCTCGCGCAGATGCTCAAGGGCGGCGTGATCATGGACGTGGTGACGCCGGAGCAGGCGAAGATCGCCGAGGAGGCCGGCGCCTGCGCGGTGATGGCACTGGAGCGCGTGCCGGCCGACATTCGCGCCGCCGGCGGCGTGGCCCGCATGAGCGACCCGGACATGATCATCGGCATCAAAGAGGCCGTGACCATCCCCATGATGGCCAAGGCGCGCATCGGCCACTTCGTCGAGGCGCAGGTGCTCGAAGCGCTCGGCATCGACTATATCGACGAGTCCGAAGTGCTGACGCCGGCCGACGAGGCGCACCACATCAACAAGCACGACTTCCGCGTGCCCTTCGTCTGCGGCTGCCGCAATCTGGGCGAGGCGCTGCGCCGCATCGCCGAGGGCGCGGCGATGATTCGCACCAAGGGCGAGGCGGGCACGGGCGACATCGTCGAGGCTGTGCGCCACATGCGCGCCCTCTGGGACGATATCCGCCGCCTCCAGAACATGCCGGAGGATGAGATCTACACCGCGGCCAAGGAGCTGCAGGCGCCCTACGAGTTGGTGAAGGAAGTGCATGATATCGGCCGGCTGCCGGTGGTGAACTTCTCCGCCGGCGGCGTGGCCACGCCGGCCGACGCGGCGCTGATGATGCAGCTCGGCGCCGAGGGCGTCTTCGTCGGCTCCGGCATCTTCAAGTCGGACAATCCGGCGGTGCGGGCGAAGGCGATCGTCAAGGCCGTGACACACTACAACAACCCGGAGATCCTGGCCGAAGTCTCGCGCGGGCTGGGCGAGGCGATGCGCGGCACGTCCGCTCGCTCGCTCGCCCCCGAGCAGCAGCTCGCCGGCCGCGGCTGGTAGCCCGCGGCGATCCCCGGCTCGATAGACACGCCGCTGACCGAATTCCGCGAGGCCACGGCGGCGCCCGCCCAGGGCGCCGCGGCCTTCGCCTGGCGGGGCTTCGGGCCGCCGATGCTGTACAATTGTTAGAGAATGACGACGAACGGAACACGACTGCCGCGCATCGGCGTGCTGGCGCTGCAAGGGGACTTCGCCGAGCACGCCGCCTCGCTGCGCGCCTGCGGCGCCGAGCCAATTGAGGTGCGGCTGCCCGCCGATCTCGCCGGGCTCGACGGCCTGATCATCCCCGGCGGCGAGAGCACCACGATCGCCCGCCTGCTCGACGCCTACGGCCTGTTGGAGCCGCTCCGAGCGCTCACGCACGCCGGCTTCCCCACCTGGGGCACCTGCGCCGGCGCGATCATCCTCGCCGAGCGGGCGCCGGGGCTGGACCGGCCGAACCTCGCCGCCATGGACATCGGCGTGCAGCGCAACGCCTTCGGCAGCCAGAAGGACAGCTTCGAGATCGACCTCTCCGTCGCCGCGCTTGCCGGCCGGCCATATCACGCGATCTTCATCCGCGCGCCGATCATCGACGAGGTCGGGCCAGGCGCCGAAGTCATCGCGCGGCTGGAGGACGGCACCGTCGTAGCGGCGCGACAGCAGCATCTGCTCGCCACCTCGTTTCACCCGGAGCTGACCGGCGACGACCGCTTCCATCGCTACTTCCTGCAAATTGTCCGCGAGAGCGCCCATCCCGCTCCCGGCGGAAAGTGAGGATGTCTTCGGCAGCACGATGACCACCGCGCGGCCCGTCCGCCCGACCGACCTCGTCGCGCTCGTCTCCTTCGACGGCCGCGTCTACGCCAACGAGGCGCATACCTGGGACCGGCTTGGCCGCCGCGCGGGCGCCCGCCTGCTCGAGAATGCCTTCGAGCAGTGGTTCTCCTTCGCCACCGGCCGGCACACCTGGATCAGTGTCGAAGGGCTGACCATCCGCGGCCTGATCTCGGCGCGGGCGCGCGGCAGCCGGCTTGCCTGGGAGGTCGATTGCCTGATCATCGCCTGCGACGAGCGCCAGCCCACGCTTGATGCCCTGGTCGATCAGCTGATTGCCGCTGCCGCGGGCGCCGGTACGCTGCGCGTCTTTCTGCGCCTGGAAGCCGGCAGCGCCGCGCTGGAGGCGGCGCGGGCGCTGGGTTTCATGCCCTACGTGCACGAAACGCTGTTGCAGCTCAGTGAGCCCGCATCGGAGCAGCCGCTCGACCAGGGGCTGAGCCTGCGCAAGCGCGCCCGCGCCGACGGCTTCGCCCTCTTCCGCCTCTACAATGCCGTCACGCCGGAGAGCGTGCGCCGCTACGAGGCCGCGACCTACGCCGAGTGGATCGCGGGTCAGGAGCGGCGCAGCCAGGGCCGCGGCCATCATGACCTGGTGGCCGAGACCGACGGCCGCATCGTCGCCTGGCTGCGCGCCGTGCCCGACGGCGAGGTCGGCCGCATCGACTTGCTGCTGCACCCGGACGGAGCGGCGCACGGCCCGGCGCTGCTGGCGCACGCGGTGGGCCTGCTCGGCCGGCACCGGCCGCTGTACAGCCTGGTGCCGCGCTACGCCGAAAACCTGCTGGCGATGCACCGCGAACAGGGCTTCGCCCCCGTGGCCGAGTTCGACGGGCTGGTCAAGCGGCTGGTGACGCCGATCAAGGAGGCGAAGCCGGTGCGCGTACCGGCGCACCAGCCGCTCGCCACCGGTTGAAGCCCGACCAGCGCTCGGGAAACCCACGCAAGAAATTACGAGAACATCTGAGATGGAACGCACGATCACCGACGACCTGGATGCCCTGCTCGGCGCCCTGCCGCCGCACCTCGTCGCGCCGCTGAAGCAGCGCGACGACAACCGCGAGCTGCTCGAAATCGTGATGGACCTCGGCCGCCTGCCCAGCGCCCGCTACCCCGGCCGCGAGGTGGTGCTGGGCAGCGTCGAGGTCACGCACGCCGACCTCGACTTCGTGATCGAGCGCATCGGCGACTTCGGCGACGACAACCGCGCCGGCATCGAGCGCACGTTGCACCGCATCTCCTGCATTCGCAACCGCGCTGGGCGCGTGGTCGGACTCACCTGCCGCGTGGGCCGCGCCGTGTTCGGCACGATCCAGCTGATCGAAGACCTGGTGCAGAGCGGCAAGAGCATCCTGCTGCTGGGGCGGCCGGGCGTCGGCAAGACCACGATGCTGCGCGAGACGGCGCGCGTGCTGGCCGACGACCTCAACAAGCGCGTGATCATCGTCGACACCAGCAACGAGATCGCCGGCGACGGCGACATTCCCCACCCGGCGATCGGCTCGGCGCGGCGCATGCAGGTGCGCACGCCCAGCGCCCAGCACGCCACGATGATCGAAGCAGTCGAGAACCACATGCCCGAAGTGGTGGTGATCGACGAGATCGGCACCGAACTCGAGGCGCAGGCGGCGCGCACGATCGCCGAACGCGGCGTGCAGCTCGTGGGCACGGCGCACGGCAATGCGGTGGAAAACCTGATGCAGAACCCGACGCTCTCCGATCTCGTCGGCGGCATTCAGTCCGTGACGCTGGGCGACGAGGAGGCACGGCGCCGCGGCACGCAGAAGTCGATCCTCGAGCGCAAGGCGCCGCCGACCTTTGACATCATCGTCGAAATCCAGAGTTGGGACCGCGTGGCGCTGCACCAGGACGTGGCGGAAACGGTGGATGCGCTGCTGCGCGGCTTCGCGGTCAACGCCGAGCTGCGCGAGATGCGGACGGACGGCTCGATCAGCAGTGCGATCGAAGAGCGCGGCGAGCTGGCCGAGCTGAATCCGTTCGAGAACCGTGCCTTCGCGGACCGACGCTTCCGCCGCGGCGGGCGGCACGGCGGCTACGGCCAGGCGTCGCGACCGGCGCCCACACCAGGGCCCTACGTGGTGCAGGACAGCGCGGCGCTGCCGGCGGAGGAAGTGATCGCGCCGGCCGATCCGGACGAGGCGCCGCACAGCACGCGCATCTACCCCTTCGGCATCTCGCGCTCGCGCCTGGAGCAGGCGATCCGCGAGACGCGCGTGGCGGCGAAGGTGGTGGACAGCCTGGACGAGGCGGACACGGTGTTCACGCTGAACAGCTACTTCCGCCGCAAGCCGCCGGCGCTGCGCGACGCGGAAGACCGGCACATCCCGCTTTCGGTGCTGCGCTCGAACGCCGTCTCGCAGATCGAGCGCATGCTGCTCTCGGTCACGCAGCAGCGGCCGGTGCGGCGCGCGTTCGACCCGGAGTTCGAGGCGCTGCGCGAGGCGGAGGATGCGATCAACGACATCCGCGTGCACGGCGAGCCGTCGGTGCAACTGCCGCCGCAGCCGTCCTATATCCGCCGCAAGCAGCACGAGCTGGCGCAGCGCTTCAACCTGACCTCGGTGAGCCGCGGCCGCGAGCCGCACCGCGGCGTGCGCATCTTCGCCGACAATCCGCGGGCGCGTTAGTTTGGCAAACCGGGCCCCCATCCCCCGGTTCATCTCTCGTGCCCCCAATGCTAGGGGAAGGGGAGATCGATTGACCGGATGGAACGGGCTGAAGGCGGGATGCAGGAGGCCGCTTGTGGGGGCGCACCGCGTGCGCCCCGCGCCCCGCCTAACCCGACGCCCTCCCGGAACTATTCCCCCCAGGATCGCCCCTCTCCTTCTCCCAGGATTGGGAGAGGGAGAGGGGTCGGGGGTGAGGGTGAGGGCCGCCGGCCGCGCTTGCGTTTCTCGCCGCCCTCGGCGAGCAGCGGCGGCGCCCATGAGCACTCCTCGATGATTTTGAAGAGGACGAAGGTGTTGGTGCGGATCACGCCGGGCACCAGCGCCAGCTTCTCCACCACGAAGCGATGGATCTCGTCCGTCGACTGCCCGTAGACCTGGATGCTGATGTCGTGGCTGCCCGTGGTGATCGCCACGTAGCCGACTTCGGGGAACTGCGCGATCTGCTCGGCGATGCGCGCCACGCGGTTCCCTTCTACCTGCGCCACGACATCCGCCGCGGCCGGAAAGCCCGCCTTCTCGCGGTTGATGCAGACCGTAAAGCGGATCACGCCCGCCTCGCGCAGGCGCTGGATGCGGGAGCGCACGGTGCGCGGCGAGAGGTACAATTCGGCGGCGAGCTGGCCGTGGCCGACGGAGGCATCTTTGCGCAGCAGGCGCAGGAGCTGGAGATCGATCTGATCCAGGGCGGTCATCGGCTGCCTCCTTGGCGCTCCTTGATAGCTGGGGTAATTGGGGGCAATGGGGTAAATCGGCACAGGGGCAAATCGGAGAGTCGGCGAGTCTCACGAAGCGAAAGAACCGGGCTTCGGCCAGTGTCCGGCGGTGGGCCGTGCGCCGCGCGGCAGCAGCCCGCCGGCGAACCGGGGGGACGCGGATGCGCATCTGCTTCGTTGGAGATTCGTTCGTCAACGGCACCGGCGATCCGGAGTTCCTGGGCTGGACCGGCCGCGTCTGCGTCGCCGCCCGCAGCGCGGGGCACGACCTCACCTGCTACAACCTCGGCATTCGCCGCGATACCAGCGCCGACATCCGCGCCCGCTGGGAAGAGGAAACCGCCCGCCGCCTGCCGGCGAGCGAAGCGGCGGGACTGGTCTTCTCCTTCGGCGCCAACGACACGACGATCGAAGACGGCCGGCGCCGCGTGGCGCCGGCCGTCTCGCTGGCGAACGCCGCCACGATCCTCGCCGGCGCCTGCCGGCGCTGGCCGGTGCTGATGGTCGGACCCACGCCGCTGGCCGACGCCGCGCAGAACGAGCGCATCGGCGCCCTCTCGCGCGATCTCGCCCCGGTCTGCGCTGCGGCCGGCGTGCCCTATCTGCCGGTGGTCGAGGCGCTGCTGGCGGCAACGTACTGGCTGCCCGAAGCAGAGGCGAACGACGGCGCCCACCCCGGCGCCCGCGGCTATGCCGAGCTGGCCGCGCAGGTGCAGGCCTGGCCGGCCTGGCAGGCGTGGCTGCGGCCGCGGTCGAGCGCCAGCCGCGCGTAGATCCGGACGGCGCGGCAGGGAGGCGCCGCTCAATGCTTTCGACACACTCCGCCCCTTTCGGCTATCGATCGGGAAACAATTGCCGGAAGCGGCAGCCATCCGGGCCAGACATTGCCGATAATGGCACGTATTCCCGCCACCTGCTCTCTATACTGCGGTGAGAAGAGAGCCGAAGGCCAGAGGCGATCGCGGCCCGCGGAGGGATGCGTGGTTACGCTGGGAGTGCTCAAAGAGACCAAGCCCGCCGAGCGCCGCATCACGCTCACGCCCGATGACGTGCGCCGCCTGCGCGAGACCGGCGCCACGATCCTCGTGCAGGCCGGCGCCGGCGTCGAGTCTGGCTTCCCCGACGAGCAGTTCACCGCGGCCGGCGCCGGCCTTGCGCCTACCCCGGAGGCGCTGTTCGCCGCCGCCGACGTGGTGATCAAGGTCAAAGAGCCGACGCTGCCGGAGATCGCGCTGCTGCGGCCCGGCCAGCTCTACTTGAGCTTTCTGCACCTCGCCGCCTTCCCCGCGCTGATCGGGCCGCTGCGCCACTGCGGCGCCACCGCGCTGGGCTACGAGACGATCGCCGAAGACGGCCAGCATCCCGTGCTGCGGCCGATGAGCGCCGTCGCCGGGGCGCTGGCGCTGCAGATCGGCGAGCACTATCTGGAGGCGACGAGCGGCGGCCGCGGTGTGCTGCTGCCGGGCATCGAGGGCAAGCACGCCGGCAAGGTCGTCGTGGTCGGCAGCGGCGTCGTGGGCGAGGAGTGCGGCCGGCTGGCCTACGGCGAGGGGGTGCGCGTCGTCTTTGTCGACGCCAACCCGCGCCGCCTCGACGAGCTGCGCGCCCGCTATCCGCGGGCCGGCATGCTCACGCCCGAGGCGGGCCGGCTGGCCGACGAACTGGCGGACGCGGATCTGCTGGTGGGCGGCGTCTACATCACCGGCGCACGGGCGCCGCACGTCGTCAGCCGCGCCCAGATCGCGCGCATGCCGCCGCGCTCCGTTGCCGTCGACGTGGCCATCGACCAGGGCGGCTGCTTCGAGACCTCACGCCCAACCTCGCACGCCGACCCAATCTATGTCGAGGAGGGCGTGCTGCACTACTGCGTGACGAACATTCCCAGCATGGTGCCGCGCTCGGCCAGCATCGCCCTGAGCCACGCGCTGACGCCGTATTTGGAGCCGGTGCTGCGGCTGGGGCCGGAGCGTGCCTTGCAGGATAGTCGAGCGCTGGCGGAGGCCGTCAACATCAGCGGCGGCCGCATCCTGCTGGACTCGCTGAAGGAGCTGCCGGCGAGCGCCTGAGACGCCGCCGATCGAACGAGTGTAGGGTATTGGGCATAAGGAGTAGACGGCATGGTCGACAGTCTCGTTTCCCAGGCAGCGCAGAACGGCCAGTTCAACGAAGCGGAGGTCGACGATTACGTCCGCCGCGGGCTGGACCACCTCTGGATCCACACGCAGCAGTACAACGACCTGGCCAAGCCCGACGGCTTCATGGTGCTGACCGAGGGCGAGGGCGTGCGCCTCAAGGACATCAAGGGGCGTTCGTACATCGACGCGATGTCGGGGCTCTGGGTGGTGGCCGTGGGCCATGGGCGCAAGGAGCTGGCGCGCGTCGCGGCCGAGCAGATGGAGAAGCTCGCCTACATCAACACCTTCGCCTACGCCACGCGGCCGGGCGTTGACCTGGCGACGAAGCTGGCCGAGCTGGCGCCGGGCTCGATCTCCAAGTTCTACTTCGCCAACTCCGGCTCCGAGGCGGTGGAGACGGCGATCCGCATGTCGAAGCAGTACCACTACAACCGCGGCGACAAGAAGCGCTACAAGATCATCTCGCGTCGCGGCTCCTACCACGGCATGACCGCCGGCGCACTGAGCATCAACGGCGCCCAGTACGCCAACCGCGCTCCGTTTGAGCCGCTCTTGCCCGGCGCCATTCAAGTTCCCGGCGTCAACTGCTACCGCTGCCCCTACGAGAAGACGTATCCCGAGTGCGACGTCTTCTGCGCCCGCACGATCGAGGACACGATCAAGTTCGAGAAGCCGGAGACGGTGGCGGCGATCGTGGCGGAGCCGATCTCCTCGGCCAACGCCAACTTCATCCCGCCGGCCGAGTACTGGCCGACGCTGCGCGAGATCTGCGACAAGTACGGCATCCTGCTGATCGCCGACGAGGTGATCAACGGCTTCGGCCGTACCGGCAAGTGGTTCGCGATCGAGCACACGCCCGTGATTCCCGACCTGATGACCGTGGCGAAGGGCATCTCCAGCGGCTACCTGCCGATCTCGGCGGTGATGGCGAAGCAGGAGGTGGCCGACGCCTTCGTGGGCGAGAAGTCGATGGCCTTCAGCGGCGGCATCACCTTCGGCACGCATCCGGTCTCCTGCGCCGTGGCGCTGGCGAACATCCAGATCATCGAACGCGAGGGGCTGGTGGAGAACGCCCGCCTGCAGGGCGACTACATGCTGGAGGAGCTGCGCCGGCTGCGCGAGTATCACCCCTCGATCGGCGAGGTGCGCGGCATCGGCCTGTTGATCGCCGTCGAGCTGGTCAAGAACCGCGAGACGAAAGAGCAGTTCGGCGAAGCCGACGACATGAACACGAAGATGACCGATGCGCTGAAGAAGCGCGGCCTGCTGAGCCGGGCCGGGGCGATGATCAGCCTGGCGCCGCCGCTCTGCATCAACAAGCAGGAGGTCGACGAGATCGTCGGCATCGTCGACGAGTCGATTGGGGAGGTGGAGCAGAGCCTCGGCGTCAAGTAACGGCGCGGCCAACCGTCGGCGCCGCACGAAACCAGCGTGTGCGTTCGCTGTCACGCCCGCGACATGCAACGGAGCTGCCGTTTGGCGTGCAGCCGGTGGGCGTGGGCGATACGCGCACGCCATCCCTGAGGGGGTGTATGCTAAGGCATCGCACCTGGCGCAGGCGCCGGGTGCGGATTGAAACAAACGGCCGGTCTATCTGCGAAGGGATTCGTCATCCCGTCCCCAGAGCAGCGCACCCGCGCGCCTCCTGGACGGAGTGAAGGGACAGGCCAGGTATGACTCCGCAGCCCGAAACCGAGAGCGCTGAACAACGGTTCGCCCGGATGCTGATCAGCCGCCGTCGACTGCTCGGCAGCCTGATGGCGGCGGGCCTTGTCGGCCCGGTGCTCGCCGCCTGCGGCGGCGGCAACAACAACAAGAAGGCCGCCACTACCGGCGGCGCCGCGAACAACAAGGGCGCCAGCAACCTGGCCACGCCGCAGGCGCCGTCGGCGGCGCCGAACACGGGCGCCGGGGCCGGCGCCACGGGCACGCCGGCAGCCGCGGCGGCCAGCGGCGGCAGCCCGGCCGCGGGCGTGGCGGCGCCAGCCACGATCGGCAAGCTGACGGTGCGCACCGAGCCGTATCCGAGCTACACCGGCTCGCCGGTTGACAGCGACACGCTGACGATCATCCGCAGCGAGGACCTGAGCGCCTTCAACCCCACCGCGCTCAACAGTTACTCGCCCTACACCTTCGTCTACGACCCGCTGGTCTGGATCGACGAGTACACGCTGGACCCCAAGCCCTGGCTGGCCTCGAGCTGGTCGATCTCGCCCGACGGCAAGAGCTACACCTTCAAGCTGCGCAGCGACGTGAAGTGGCACGACGGCACGCCCTTCACCGCCGATGACGTCGCCTTCTCCTTCATCGCCTACCGCGACGACCCCGACAGCGCCGTTGCCCGCTTCTTCCCGCTGATGCAGAAGGACCCGGTCGTCGTCGATGCGCAGACGATCCGCTTCGACCTCTCGGACACCTCGGGCGACTGGATCCTCAACGCCTGCAACCAGTTCATCATGCAGAAGGCGCAGTTCAACGACTTCTGGAACCAGAAGAAGAGCCTGAAGGACTACCCGTACACCGACAAGATGCTGATCGGCACCGGCGCCTGGAAGCAGACGAAGTACGCGCCCGGCGACTCGCCGCCCAACATCCAGTACGCGCGCAACGACAGCTACTGGGCGGGCAAGCCGCACTTCCAGAAGTTCATCTTCCAGCAGGTCGACAAGACCGAGGCGCAGATCACCGCCTGGCTGAACGGCAGCACGGACCTGCTCTGGCCGGTGACGGCCACGGAGGTCGACCAGGTCAAGAACCAGGAGGCCTGGCTCTACGACCCGCCGGCGGTGGCCTTCATGAACGCCTGGATCAACTTCAAGAGCACCAAGCAGGACCACCCCGAGTTCATGCAGAACAAGCAGGTGCGCCAGGCGCTTTCGATCGGCATCGACCGCAAAGGCTACGCGCAGGCGATCTTTAAGGGCTTCGTCGACGAGCAGAAGATCGGCTCGATCGCCTTCCCCTGGGCGTACAACGCGACGCTGAAGAGCCCGGACTACGACCAGGCGAAGGCGCAGCAGATGCTGGCCGACGCCGGCTACAAGAAGGACAGCTCGGGCAGCCTGGTCGGCCAGGACGGCAAGCCGATCAAGCTGATTGGCATCATCTCCAACAGCCAGCAGTACCCGGTGGACAAGATCGCCGTCTCGGTGCAGGAGGACTTCCGCAAGCTCGGCCTCGCGCTGCAGATCGACACGCTGGAGCCGCAGACGCTGAAGAACCGCCGGCTGAAGGTGTTCGACTGGGATCTCTACTTCGCCAGCCGCATCCTCTTCGCCGGCTTCAGCGACTACGGCTACTACAAGAGCGACTGGGATCCGCGCGTGAAAGCCAACGGCCTCAACGCCGGCGCCTGGAGCAACCCGCAGGCCGACAAGCTGCTCGATCAGATCATCCGCGAGCCGGACCTGGTGAAGCAGAAGGACCTGCTCGGGCAGTTCCAGGCGATCATCAACGACGACCTGCCGGCGCTCTGGTTCGGCTTCCCGCGCGATCTGATCCTGGTGAAGAAGAACTTCCTCGGCTTCCAGCCCAACGCCATGTGGCAGTACTGGGACACCTGGAAGCTCTGGAAGTCTGGATAACGCCCGGCTAGCGGTGAATGCGTTCGGGGCGGGATCGCCTGTATGGGACGATACGTTATCCGCCGGCTCGTGCAGGCGATTCCGCTGCTGATCGGCATCTCGCTGATCGTCTTCCTGATGATCCACCTGGCGCCGGGGGATGCGGCGGAGTTCGCCCTGGGCGAGCGCGCCAGCCAGACCGAGATCATCCGCCTGCGCCATTACCTGGGTCTCGATCTGCCCTGGTACCAGCAGTACTTCCACCTGATGGGCCATTGGCTGCGCGGCGACCTGGGCATCTCCGTCCTGCAACAACGCTCGGTGTTCACGATCCTCTGGGAGCGGCTGCCGCGCACGGCCGAGCTGCTGGGCGGCTCGATCCTGCTCTCGTTGCTGATCGCGCTGCCGATCGGCGTCTTCTCGGCCGTGCGCCAGTACTCGTTCGGCGACAACGTCGTCACCGTGATCAGCTTTCTCGGCATCTCGATCCCGTCGTTCTGGCTGGCGATCCTGCTGATCCTCTTCTTCTCCGTCGATCTGCACTGGCTGCCCACCGGCGGCACGCAGACGATCGGCCGCAGCTTCAGCCTGCTGGACCATCTCAAGCACCTGATCTTGCCGCTGGCGGTGCTGACGCTGATCCGCACGGCCGGCTGGTCGCGCTACCTGCGCTCCTCGATGCTCGAAGTGCTTTCGCTCGACTACGTGCGCACGGCGCGGGCGAAGGGGCTGACGGGGCGCGAGGTGCTGTTCCGCCACGCGCTGCGCAACGCGATCATGCCGATCATCACGCTGCTCGGCCTGAGCCTGCCCGACATGGTGGGTGGTGCGATTATTACCGAGCAGATCTTCAACTGGAACGGGCTCGGCCAGCTCACGGTCACGGCCACGGTGCGGCGCGACATCCCGGTCGTGATGGCGTTGGTGATGCTCTCCGGCGCGGTGATTGTGCTCGCCAACCTGCTGGCCGATCTCTGGTACGGTGTGGTCGATCCGCGCGTGACGCTGCATTGAGACGGTACGGGAGTGCCGGCGCCCGCGGCGAAGCGAGCGCCGGACGGCGTGGAGCCGCCGTGGCACAGGTGATCGAAACGATCGGTGCGGCGACGCTGGCGCAGGAAGCGCCGGCGCGCCGTTTTGTGATCTTGCGCCGCTTGCTGCGGCACCGGCTGGCCGTCAGCGGCCTGATCGTGCTGCTGGTGCTGACCGGCATCTGCTTCTCGGCGCCGCTCTGGCTGCCCTACACCGATACGCTGACGCAGGTGCGCAGCGACACCTTCGCCTCGCCCTCCGGCAGCGCCCTCTTCGGCCGCGACGAGTTCGGCCGCAACGCCTTCGATCGCGCCGTCTATGGCGGGCGCAACTCGCTGGAGATCTCGCTGCTCTCGGCGCTGATCGCAACAGGGATCGGCACGCTGGTCGGCATGCTGGCCGGCTACTTCGGCGGCTGGGTCGACGGCATCGCCGACCGGCTGATCGAGCTCTTCCTGACGCTGCCCTTCCTGCTGCTGTTGATTCTGGCCGCGGCGATCACGCGGCCCTCGGTCACGAGCATCATCCTGATCCTGGGCCTGTTCAACTGGGCGGTGCTGGCGCGCATCGTGCGCGGGGAGTTCATCGCCGCGCGCACCCGCGACTACACGCAGGCGGCGGAGCTGCTTGGCTGTCCCTGGTGGCGCATCGCCGCGCGCCATATCTTGCCCAACGCGATGGCGCCGATCATCGTCAGCGGCACGCTGCTCTTCGCCACAAACCTGACGGCGGAGGCGGCGATCAGCTTTCTGGGCCTCGGCATTCAGCCGCCGACGCCGAGTTGGGGCAACATGCTGACCAACGCGCAGGACTACGTGATCAGTGCGCCGTTCCTCGCCATCTTCCCCGGCCTGCTGATCCTGATCACCGTGCTCTGCGTGAACCTGCTCGGCGATGGTCTGCGCGACGCCTTCGACCCCAAGCTGCGGCTATGAGGCAGGCGGCGGGGGCGGCCCTCGCCCTCACCCCGTCCCCTCTCCCTCTCCCAATCCTGGGAGAGGGAGAGGGGCGATCCGGCGGAGGGAGTTCCAGGGCCGTGCCGGGTTAGCCGAGTGCTGCAGAGGCGCTCCGCGTGCGCCTGTCGCGCCGCTCCCAGCTACGCCTTCAGCCCTAATCTTCCGGCCTTGCGTCCCCCCTCGCCCAGGATTGGGAGAGGGGTCAGGGGGTGAGGGTGAGGGCCGAGCGCCCTACACGCGGATGGTTTGCCAGCGGCCGCGGCGGAAGCGCAGGAAGGTGAGACCCGCCCGCACCCACATGTCGGCCACGGCGCCGATCCAGGCGCCGCCCACGCCCCAGCCCAGCACGATCGCAAAGAGATAGGCCAACGTCACGCGCAGGATCCAGGGCGAGATCGCGAAGATCACCATCACCGCGCGCGTGTCGCCCGCGCCGCGCAGGCTGCCGGCGAAGGTGAAGGCGATCGCGATCGCCGGTTGCGCCACGGCAAAGATCAGCAGCAGTTGGCGGCCGTCGCTGGTCACGGCCGGGTCGTCGACGAACGCCCTGGTGATCGGCCCGCCGAACAGCGCCAGCAGCAGCGCCACGCCGCCGAGGATGTAGAGCGCGAAACGCATGGCCGCGAAGGTCGCGCGCTCGGCCAGCTGCGGCTTGCCGGCGCCCAGCGCCTGGCCGGTGAAGGCGGTGGCCGCCTGCTGGAAGGCCATGCCCGGCATGAAGGCCAGCCCCTGGATGCGGATCGCCACGCTGTGCGCCGCCAGCGCCGTCTCGCCCAGGCTGGCGATGATCCGCGTGTAGACCAGCATCGCGAACTGGAACTGCACCTGCTCCACGCCCGACGGCACACCTACGTTGAGGATGCGGCGCGCCGTCTCGCCATCCCAGCGGCGCAACGACGGCCAGTGCAGCCGGAGGCCGGCGCGGCCCTTCGTCAGGATCGCCAGGGTCAGCGCCATGCCGACCAATTGCGAGACGGAGAAGCCGATGCCGGAGCCGCGTACGCCCAGCTTCGGCAGGAACCATGAGCCGTAGATCAGCCCGAACGCCACGATCGCGTTGACGATGTTGACGCAGAGCATCACCGCCATCGGCGTGCGCGTGTCGCCCGCGCCCTGCTGGGCGCTGTTCGCCACGAACAGCAAGGAGCCGAAGAGGATGCCGGGCGAGGCCCAGCGCAGCCAGGAGGCGCCCAGCGTGAGCACGTCGCCGGTGGCGCCCATCGCGCCCATCGTCCAGTTCGCGGCGAAGAAAACCAAGACCGTGCCGACGAGACCCCAGAGCAGCGAGAGCAGCAGGCCATGGCGCAGCGCGGCCGCGGCGCGATCGGGCTGACCGCTGCCAATGTCGCGGGCGAGCACCGCCGTGGTGCCCGCGGCGATCGCGAAGACACCGGCCTGCGGCGTCCACTGAATGAAGGTGGCCAGCCCCACGCCGGCCAGCGCGTTGCCCGTGTTGTCGATATGGCCCACGAGAAAGGTATCGACAAGCTGCACAAGCGACAGCGCGAGCTGCTGCACGAGCACCGGCCAGGCCAGCGCCAGCACGGAGCGGTCGAGCCGCGACTCGTCGAGGGCGACGGTGCGTCGCCGCGGTGGGCCGCCGCTGCCCTCGGCGGGGCGGGCGGCGTCCACCCGGCGGGATGGCGCGATCGCCACGGGAGCGCCTCGTTTCCGGCTGCGGCGGCTGCTCGCTCGTTGCCGAGGCCGGGCCGCTCCGTGAAGACGGAGAGCGTCGCGGTCGCGCGTCCTGCTGCACGCCGTGGCGCTCGGGCGAACCCGTACTGCTGCGCGGGCGAAGCGAGGGGAGAGCCTGCCGTTGCCGGAGCAATGGTAGCACAGAATCGCAGGGGTGCGGCTTGTCGTAACGGCCTGTCTTTGCCGCGAAGGATGCAATAGGATAACGGGGCAGCGGTGATGCAATGACAACAGGGAGGGGCGGCGTGCGTGTCAGGGAGATCGTCGCGCGGGCGCGGGCCTACGAGGAGGCGGAGGACGCCTGGCCCGCGGAATCGCTGCTCAGCGTGCTGATCGACCTCTTCACCAGCCCCGAGCCCGAGGCCGCCGCTGCGCTGGCGCCGGCCGAGGTGCAACGCGCCTGGCGCAAGCTCACACGTGACCTGAGCCCGGCCGACTGGCGCATCGAGGCGCGGGCGTTCGCCGACGGCGTGGATGTGCTGGCCGCCAACCTGACCGAGGCCGGCGCCGACGACCTGGCCGTGCGCCTGCGCGAGTTGCACGAGCCGCGCTTCGAAGGCGCGATTCGCAGCCCCGACGTCTCGCGCGAGAGCCTGCGCGCGATCGACGAGCCGGCGGTCCCTGCCGAAGACGGCCCGATGTGGGTGCCGCGCGGCCGGCGCCTGGCGCTGTAGCACGGTGGTCGCAGCGCCCTGAGCCGGTCAGGGCGAGGTTTGACAGGGCAACACAGGTACCGTACGATCGATGAACCGGGCTGCGTGGCCCGGTTTCTTGGCCCCGTGGTGTAGCGGTCTAACATGCCACCCTGTCACGGTGGAGATCGTGGGTTCGAATCCCATCGGGGTCGCCGAAGTGAATACCGCCTAACCCTAGCAATAACTCGCGGAAGGCCGCCTTCGGGCGATATTCTTCTACCCGGCCCGTTCGCATGTCCACGTAGAACGCCTCGAACACCGCCTGGACGATACCCCGCCGGGTCGCCGTATCCACCTGCTTCCAGAGGTCGCGCAGATCCGCCAGGAAGCGACCCGCGCCGACGACCTCCTGCTCCGCCGGCACGGCGAGGCCGGCCAGTTCGGCTTCCGCTTCGCGCTTGCGCCGTTCATAGTCCGCCTCGTCCAGATTGCCGTCGGCGTAGGCGCGGGCTGCCCGCCGTAGCCGATCCTGGACGGTCGCCCGCCGCTGCTCGCGACTGGCCCGTTCGCCGTCGCTCGCCAGCAGGCGCTCGGCGGTCCGCTGCCAGTCCGCCGGCAGGCGAAGTGCGGTTATGAGCGCTTCGACCTGAGCGTCGATCCGGTTGACATTCAGCGACGCATCGCCCGCCGGGCACCCGTGGTTACCGCGGTCGTGACACATGGCCCGATATTTCGAGCGCAAGACCGGCGCGATCGGAGTCCCGTGCCGGTTCTCGGTCCTCGCCGCCGTGATTGCCCACAGGCGCTCGCCGCAGTGCCAGCAGCGCACCAGGCCGTTGAGGAGGTAGATCCGCTTGGTGCGATCGCTGCGCCCATGGCGGGCACGGCGGTCGAGCTGCTCCTGGACGCGGTTGAACAGTTCCCAGGACACGGCCGGCTCGTGGGCTCCGTCGACCAGGTCGCCGTCGCGGTAGCGAACCTTGCCGGCGTGAAACGGATTGCGCAGCAAGTCCACGACCGACTCCTTGCCAAACGGCCGTGGCCCGGTCACGCCGACCTCGGGATCCCTGCGCGTGTTGCGGGTGCGAAAGCCGCCGGCGTTGAGCTGTGCGGCGACTGCGGTCGCGGTGTACGCGCCCGTGGCATAGCGCTCGAAGGCCTGCCGCACCGCCGCGAATTCCTCGGGCACCGGCTTCGGCGCATGACCGCGGCACTTCCCGTCGGTCCCCTGACCGCAGTCGCAACGGCGGTACCCGAACGGGATGGAACCGTTGGCCAGGCCGCGGCGCACGCGCTCCCGCTTGGCCTTGGCCACGTGCGTGCCCAGCACCTTGCTCGCGTGCTGGGAGAACTGCATCAGGAGGCCCATCAGCATCTCGCCGTCGGCCGTGGTCGTGTCGATCGCCTCGGCGATGCTGACCAGCCGCGCGCCGCGTTCGCGGCAGGCCTTGAGGAACTGCTGAAACACGAGCTGGTTGCGGGCCAGGCGCGAGTTCTCGTGCACGACGACCGTGTCGAAGGCGCCGCCACGCAGGTCGGCCAGGAGTTGCTGAAAGGCCGGCCGGCGGGCGATGTCGTCGGACGACGCCCGCCGGGCTTCATCGATATAGGCGGCGACGTGCTGCCAGCCGCGGGCGCCGATGAACTCGTCGTACTCATGGCGCTGGGCATCGATCGTCCAGCTGTCGCGCTGCAGCTCCGACGAGAAACGCAAGTAGCAGACCGTCCGCCGCCCCTCACTCATGATGCGGTTGATCCTCCGTCCCCCGAACGCGTGGCCTGCCCACTGTGCCAGCGGCCTGGCGTGTTGTCGACTGGTTCGCTCGGTTCGCGGTCAGGTCGCCGGCGCGCGACCTGTCGCGCCGCTTTGACCACGACCCGGAGGTACGCTGCCACCTCCGGGTCGGCGGCGTCAGCCGGCGTGCGGGAATCTGCCTGCTCGGTCATCTTCATCACTCCTGTCTGGTCCACGCTTCCGCCTCGGTCTGCAGCGGTCGCACCGCGCTTGCGGGCAGCCAGCCGCCCTGGTCGACCATGCCTTCGGCAATCTCCTGCTCCCGATCGTCGCGCTGCTCATAGAAGAGCAGTCGTACCAGTTCGGCCAGCTCTGCGATCTCGTCATCGAGTGAGGCGGCCAGGATGTCACGGTCGTTTGGCGAAGCCGTGTAAAACCCGGCCAGGTGCTGGCTGACCTGGCTCCAGGCCAGTTGCGGGTGTCGTCTTCATCTCATTCCCTGCTTTCTGCATCAGGCGGTGAACGGCCGCGCGCCAGCCACACGGTCAACGCGCCGGTGGCTGGCGGCGCAGCCTGCGTTCAGAAGCGAACCGGCGTGCGGCGCAGGTCTGTGCGCCGTTCCCGCTGCGTCCGGCTGCCATCGGGGAAGGGCTGGCCGTCCAGCCGAACCACGTCCGCCTGCGTTCGGCCTAACCAGGTGATCCGCAACGGCCGGGCGAACCAGGTAGAAAGCGGCTCGTCGCCGAACGGCAACGCCCACTCCATGGGAATGCGCAGCTTGTAGACCGTCATGCCCAGTCGCAGCGCCCGCGCCTCGACGGCACACTCCAATGCGTCGGCTTGCTGGAACAGGGCCCTGGCCTCCTCCTCAAGCCGGAAAATGGCCTGCATCTCCTGCCGCAGCGCCTTGCCCGAAAAGTGGTCTAGGTGTTGTTGGCGCTGCGTTACTTCGGCGCGCAGGGCCTGCGCCCGCTGCAGCACCAGCTTCCAGTGCGTTTCCATGTCAGGCCTCCTGTCCTTGCTGCGCACGTCCGTCAATACCAAGCCAGCGCAGCTGCCCGCAGCAGCCGCACATCGCCAGCGCCGGCGAGCACCACCGCCAGGCTGGGTGCGGACAGGCGAGCTGGGCCCGTTCGCAGCGCACACAGATCCACTGGCAGTCTGGAACCGACCACGTCCAAAGGTGACGGCATTCCGTGATCTTGGCGTAGCACTCCCGGCGGGCTGGCCGCTGTCTGGCTCACACTCAGCGGCGGCGATCGGCCGCAGGTCCGGCGCCGCCACTTCGGCGGCGATCATGGCGATGAGGGCGCTGTCCTCGGCCGACAGGCTCTGGCCGACCTCTGCCAGCGTCGGCAGCGTGCCGAAGTGACCGGCCACCCAGCGGGCATAGGCGACCGCGCTTTGGCGGGCGCCGATCTCGGCCGCCTCACAGCCGGCCACACTCGCCGACTGGAGCTGACCGGTCTGGTCCTGCCGAGCATGGGTCAGCTCATGCACTACCACGTCGCCCAGCACCCAGGAGGAGACCTTGGCGTAGCGCGTGCTGACCAGAATCAGGTGGCCCTGGGTGCGGTAGGCGGCGATCGTCGTGGCTGGTCCCACACTCGCCTGCGGCGCCAGGATGATCGTCAGCCCGAACGACCGCAGCCCGGACAGCAGGTCGTGGCCGGTCGGTGAGATCCAGGCCCAGAGCACCGCCTCGGCCAGTCCCTGCTGGACACGCAGGTCCGGCCCGAGCGGCCGGAAGGTGACGAACTGGCGGGCGGCGTCGGCATCCTCGTCAAACCAGCCCATCCACCAGACGTCGCCGCGTTGACAGCTTGGATTTGCGGCCAGGCAGGCAAAACCGCCGGCCGGGATCGCCGCCAGGTCGGGCAGGTCGAGCACCGGCTCGGCGCCGGCCACCGCACTCGGCATCAGCCGTGGCATGGCCGGATGGCGCAGATGGTCGCCGGCCTGCACCAGCGAGGTGAAGATCAGGATGGCGGCCAGGGCCAGGGCAAGCGCGATGAGCCAACGGATCAGGAATCACAGAGGCATAGCGCACGCTCCTTCCCGTGCGTGGTGGGCGGGCTTAGAACCGGCGGCGAATGACGATCGTGCCGGTGCCGGCGCAGCGGTCACAGCGGCCGGAGCGCAGACAGGCCAGACAGTCGACGGCCGCGCCAAGGCCGGCGCAGCGGGTGCAAATGCCCCTGCCCTGACAGGCGTCGCAGCGAATCGGGGTGGCTTCGCGTTCGATAAACGGCATGGCGATTCCTCACGATTGCCGCGGCGGTGCAGCCGGCGGCGCGGGCTCGCCGGCGTCAAACCGCAGGTCCAACAACGCATCGGGCGCGGGCGCAAGCGCCCGGCGGTCCAGCACCCACTCCAGCCCGGCCAGGCTGATCAGGCTGGTGCAGACGATGAGACAGGTAACGGCCAGAGCGGCCGGCTGGAGGGCCGGCACGAGATAGATGAGCAGGTTGACGGCCAGGCAGCAGCCGACGCCGCAGAGCCAGAGCAGGAGGGCCTTGGTGCCCCAGTACTTGGCAAACGTGCGGCCGATCAGCGCCGCGCTCCAGCGGCTGAGGACCAGACCAACGGTAAGGGCAAGGATGACTAGTGCAGAATCAAGCCGCTTCCTCGGGAATGGCTAAATGCTGAAGTTGATCACAGCCGAAGGCGTCGCAGACTCGCTGCTCCAGTTCGGCCGCGGTCAGCAGCCGCGCGGGCTCGGCCACACGGCGCTTGCCATGCACCCAGCGCGGCTCAATCGGGTTCAGCCACGGACTCTTCGTCGGCAGGAAGCAGGCGATGATCCGCACCCCTTCGCCCTGCGCCTTCACCGTGCGATTGTACCGCCGCAGCCAGCCACGCACCGCCTTGCTGAGATGCCAACTGGCGTTATCCCAGACAAACAGCAGCGCCGTCTTCCCCCACGCGGCCAGCCCGGCACAGCACCAGTCCAAGAACGCCGTCGTGGCGCCGCTCACTGGCCGCGCCGTCACAAACCGCAGCCACACCTCCGGCTCGGCGCCCCCCGCACCCTGGCCCAGCAGGCCATAGGCGGCCAATGCCTTGGGGTCCGGATCGTCCCTGGCGACCGTCTGCTCCAGCAGCCGCAGCGGCTGCTCGTCCACCCACGCGTTGGCGTCCGGCTGACTCACCCGACTCCACCAGACTTCATCCGCGAACCCCAGGGCCCAGTCGGGATGCCGCGCCGCCAGGCGGATCACCCGGTCGCGTCGGCTTTTTTTCTAGGCCGGCAAACTTGGCTTGAGAGGTTCGCCGAGCCCGGGTTCCGATAAGCGCCACTCGCACCTGAGGTAGGGCAAGGGCGCGCATGGCGAGGCGACCGGCGGGCACGCGCACGCAAACCCTGGAACCGACCG
>DATGEL010000038.1 GCA_035310145.1 Dehalococcoidia bacterium | reverse complement strand
CGTGCTTTGGCGGTCGGCCAGGCAGCGGTGCGCCTCGGCCGCCTCGGCCAAAGGCCAGGTGCGGTCGATGCGCAGCTTCAGCTCGCCCGCCGCCAGCCAACGGAACAGGTCGCCGCTGCGCTTGAGCAGCTCCTCGCGGTCCGCCGTGTAGTGCGCCAGGCTGGGCCGCGTGAGGAAGAGCGAGCCTTTGGCGTTCAGCACCTGCGGATCGAGCGGCGCCACGGCCCCGCTCGACTGGCCGAAGAGCACCAGGTACCCGCGCGGACGCAGGCAGTTGAGGCTCTGGTCGAACGTGGTTTTGCCGACCGAGTCGTAGACCACCTGTACGCCCTTGCCATCGGTCAGGCGCTTCGTCTCCGCCTCGAAGTCGGCCTGCGTGTAGAGAATCACCTCGTCGGCGCCGGCCTCGCGCGCCAGCTTCGCCTTTTCTTCCGTCGAGACGGTGCCGATCACGCGGGCGCCGCAGCGCTTGGCGATCTGCACCAGCAGCAGGCCCACGCCGCCCGCCGCCGCGTGCACCAGCGCGGTATCGTTTGCCCCGAGCCGATAGGTGCTGAAGGCGAGGTAGTGCGCGGTCATCCCTTGCAGCATCACTGCCGCCGCGTCGCGCGTGCTGATCCCCTCCGGCACCGGCACCAGCCGCGCTGCCGGCACGATCGCGTACTGCGCGTAGGCTCCAGGCGCGCCCGTGTAGGCCACGCGATCGCCCGGCTTCAGCCCGGAGACCCCCGCGCCGAGGGCATCCACCGTTCCGGCCGCCTCGCCGCCGAGGCCCGTCGGCAACTGGCCGGCATACTGGCCGCTGCGCTGGTAGATCTCGATGAAGTTCACGCCGGTGGCGTCGATCTTCACCCGTGCCTGGCCGGGGCCGGGCTCCGGCAGCGGCACTTCTTCAAGCTGCATCACCTCGGGGCCGCCGTACTGGTGCACGCGGATCGCCTTCATCGCCCGGCTCCTTCGCCGCCACGCTCTGTGCGAATCGACTCGCTCTGCCGGCTCAGCGGCCGGCCGGCGCCGCGGTGTGCAGCCGCGCCAGCGTGCGCACGGGCACCAGCTCGGTGAGAATGCCCATCGCGCTGCGCGGATAGAAGAACGCCGCCGTGGCCCGACCGCCGAGATCGATCTGCTCCAGGCCGCGCTCGCGCAAGACGCGCGCGTCGTCCGGTACGTTGTCCACCGCGTAGCCGAGATGGTGCAGACCGGGGCCGCGCTTATGCAGAAACTTCGCCACGCCGCTGGTCGTGTCCTGCGGAATCAGGATCTCGATCTGCGTTTCGCCTTCGCCGACCGTGACGAAGAAATTGAGCGTGCGCTCCGGCGCGAAGTAGGAGCCGTTCAGCCCGCGCGATCGCTGCTCGTCGAGCGGCAGGCCCAGCTTGTCCACCAGCACGTCGCGGGCCTCGTCCAGCGAATGCGCGACAACGCCCACATGATCCAGCCTGACGATCATGATGCTTTACCCCCGCGCGCAGTATAGCGCCCGTCGCGCCGGCTGCGGCTCAGACGCGCGGGCCGGCCTCCGGCTGGCGCCCCAGCGGCAGGGTGACGGTGACGGTGGTGCCCTGGCCTTCGCGGCTGGCGATGGTGACGTCGCCGCCGTGCTGACGCACGATCTCCCAGGTCTCGGCGAGGCCGCTGCCGCCGTCGGGCGCCCGATCTCGCGCATTGCCGGCGCCGAAGAAACGCTCGATTACGTGTGGCAGATCTCGCTCTGGGATGCCGATGCCGTGGTCGATCACGCGCAGCAGGGCGCTCGGCTGACCGCCGGCATCGACGCGGCCGACCGTGATCAGCGTCGTGCTGCCGGCGGTGCTGTACTTGAGCGCATTGGCCAGCAGATGGCCAAGGGCGCGTTCCAGCCGCGCGGCATCCCACATGCCGATCAGGCCGGGCGGCTCGGCCTCCAGGGCGATGCGACAGTCCGCCGCCTCGTCCTGCTGCGCCGCGATCAGCCGGCGGCAGAGGGCGACGAGGTCGGTGGGGCGGCGCTCCAGTTGCAGGGGACGCCCGGCGTGCAGGCGCGAGCGGTCGAGCACTTCGTTGAGCTGCGCGGCAATGCGCGAAACGGCCTCGTTGATCGCGTTCACAGTGTCGATCACGGCCGCAGACGGCACCTGGTCGCCACGGCCGGCGCGGCGGCCCAGCATCTGCGCGAAGGCTTTGATCGAGGTCAGCGGTGTGCGCAGATCGTGCGACAGCGCCGCCAAGAACTCGTCACGCGCCCGTACCGCCCGCTGCACCTCTCGATCAAGCCGTGCGCTGTCAACGGCCAGGCCGAGCCGGCGAGCCAGGTCCTCGGCCAGCGCCAGGTCCGCCTTCGTGAAACGGCGTCCCGAGGCGGCAGAGGCAAAAGCGATCGCACCAAATGTCTGGCCGCGGGCGCTCAACGGCACGCGCATGAACGAGTTGATACCCAGCCACTGCAGCCGGCGCAGATCCTCATCGTCGATCGCCAGCGCCACCAGGTGACCGGCGGTCATCTCCGGCACAAACACCGGCCGGCCGTGACGAATCACCCACAGCAGCCGCTCTGCATTGGCCTGTTCCGGCTGCGCGCTGCGGATCTGTGCCGTCCCACCGGACGAATCCACGCCGCCCAGGGCCGCACTCTCGCCCACGATCCGGCGCACGCCGCCGGCCGCAGCGAGGTCGATCGCACACCAGTCGGCGAGGCCGGGCACGAGCAGGCGCGCCAGGCCGGCCAGCGTGCCGTCGGCGTCGGCAGCGCCGGCGGAGTCAGAACTGTCAACCGACGCGTCGAGCACGGCGCTGGCGCCGGCCAGGATGCCGGCGCGGCGCTCGGCATCGGCGGTATGGGCAAGCATCACGGAGCGGTCCGCCTCGGCGCCCTGCCCGAAGCCGTCTTGCCGCACGATGCCGAACCCGCCGTTGAGCGCCCCCTGCGCGACGTCCGGCTGCAGCGCCAGGCGCAGGTCGAGGCGTTCGCCGTCCTTGCGGCGCAGCATGACGCGTACCTCCGCGATCTGGCCGCGGGCCGCGCGATTCAAGGCGCGCTGCGCCCGCGTTCGGGACGGCGGCGCCAGCAGCTCAGTCAGCAGGCGACCCAGCAGCTCCCCATTCGTGTAGCCGCTCAACCGCTCCGCCGCCGGGTTCAAGCTGATGAGCCGCCGCTCCCGATCGAAAGCGAAGATCGCGTCCGGATGCTGCTGAAAGAGGGAATGATACGAGGGCGCGTTGCGGTGGGCCGGGGCGGCCGCCTCGAGCGGCGGGAGATCGGCTCGCCCATCCCGGCGTAGCGTATTCCCGTTCAGGTCGCGAGCAATACGTGTCGTGTGCTGTTTGCGGGGCTGATGATCTAGGCTCATGCCACGCCCTCGACCCTGCCGGGCGCGGCCAGCAGCCGCGTTGCCTGCGCTCGGTCCTGCTTTCAGCGTACGCCATTGATCGGTTCTTCGTGCATGGCCGCGGTATCACAGAGCCGCGACAGAAGCTATCACTGATCCGAAACGTTGTGCCCCGCGGCCGTGTCGCGGGATGTAGGCGTTGCAGCCGAGCAGCGCCGGCGCGTGGACCATCGGCGTGCGCCGGCGCGGGCCTGATTCGAGATTGAGCTCGTAGGTCGCAGAAGTCGCATCTTTACACGGCGGCGCCCGCGAGAGCGGAGCGAGCCGCTGAAGCAACGCTGCGTCAGCCGCCGCGCCGCAGGCCGAACTCGGCCAGCACCTCGTCCGTGTGCTGCCCGAGCGACGGGATCGCACCGGCCGGCGTGCGCCAGCCGGAGGCCGCGTCGAAGGGCGAGCGCAGCAGCTCCACCGCGCCCACCTCCGACGGCACGCTCTGCCAGCGCTCGCGCGCCGCGAGGTTCGGGTGCGCGGACAGAGCTTTGGCCTCGCGCTGCTCGCCAAAGGCCACGCCGGCGCGCTCCAGCCGTGCCACCGTCTCCGCCAGCCCCAGCCGCGCGAAGACGGCTTCAATAATCTCGCGCAGCGGCTCGCGGTTGACGAAGCGGCCGGGATTGGTGGCGAAGCGCGCGTCCGTCGCCAGCTCTGGCTGCTCCAGCACGCGCTCGCAGAGCCAGATCCATTCGCGCTGGCTCTGCACGGCGATGTTGACGGTACCCTGGTCGCCGCAGCGAAACGGACCGTAGGGCGCGATGTAGCTGTGAAAGAGGCCGGTGCGCACGTGCTCGCCGCCGTACTTCGTGGTCAGCAGCGGCACGCCCATCCAGTCGGCGATCGTATCGAACAGCGCGATGCTCAGCTCGTGGCCCTCGCCGGTGCGCTCACGCCGGTGCAGCGCGGCGAGCACGGCGCCGAAGACGTGCATCGCGCCGGAGATATCGACGACGGAGAGGCCGATGCGCGCCGGCTGCTCCGGCGTGCCGGAGACCGTCGAGGCGCCGGTCTCGCCCTGGATCAGCGCGTCGTAGGCCTTGCGCTGCTCGTAGGGACCGGAGTCGCCGTAGCCGGAGAGGCTGCAATAGATCAATCGCGGGTTGCGCGTCCGCAGCGCCGCTGCGCCGAGCCCGAGCCGCGCCGCCGCGCCCGGCGCCAGGTTCTGGACAAAGATATCGGCGCGGGCGGCCAGTTCGGCGGCGACCGCGAGGTCCGCCGGGGCTTTGAGGTCAAGACAAACGCTGCGCTTGTTGCGGTTGAGCCAGGCGAAGGTGACGGAGAGGCCGTTGACGGCGCCGTCGTAGCCGCGGGCGAAGTCGCCGCCGTCGGGCCGCTCGATCTTGATCACGTCGGCGCCGAGATCGGCGAGATGGCGCGTGGCAAGCGGCACGGCAACCGCCTGCTCGACAGCGACGACGCGCAGATCCGACAGCGGCAGCATGGGTCGCTCCGAGTCGAAAGGATTTAGTTTCAGGGTACAGGGTCGGGGCGTTGGGCGCAGGGCGTAGGCGATAGGACCGCGGGGATATGAGCCCGATCGGCAAACGCCCGAGGGACGAACCACCCGCGCCTCGGGCGTCAGCGCGGCGGCAGCGCGCCCTGCCGGCGCCTGCCTGCTATCCGGCCGCGGCACGGCCGCCGATGTTGAAGTTGAACACGCCAGGGTTGCTCTTTCCCGAGCCGGGGAAGATTGAGCCGTTCGGTTACTCGCAGCCGGCCACGATGCGTGGCATGCCGAACTGCATCAGGTTGCCGCGACCTTCGGCGTCCTCGCCGAGGGAG
This sequence comes from Dehalococcoidia bacterium, assembly GCA_035310145.1. NCBI lineage: Bacteria > Bacillati > Chloroflexota > Dehalococcoidia > Dehalococcoidia bacterium. The sequence continues at coordinate 50,963 of DATGEL010000038.1, read as the reverse complement.
GTGACGGCATTCCAATCCGTGCCCCCAGCTCCAGGAGAATGCCTTTGACCGGAACCTGCGCCACCACCCCCTCCACCATCCGCCCGCTGCTATCCGGCACGGGCTGGCCGTGCATGTCGGCCGCCTTCCCGTCCCGGCTACCGCCGACGTACTGCTCGTCGCCGGAAACATGGATGCAGACCGTGTGCTCCAGCGGCGCCGGCTCCAGCCAGGCGTACGAATCGGAGCCGAAAATCACGGCGTTGATGCGGAGGTTGGTGACGTCCAGGAGAAGTCCGTGCCGGCTGCCCCGCAAGATTTCGCCGATGAACACGGACTCCGCCAGCAGCTCGGGCACGGGCGCCACGAACTTTCGGTGGCCGGGCCCAGTGTGTCGCCGGCTGAGCGCGACGGGGCAGAGGTGCCGCGCACAGCCGGCGGACACGCCTCCGGCTACGCGGGCACGGCGTGCCGCCGCAGTTCCCGCGGCAGGTCGAGCTGCAGCCAGCTTTCCACCAGCCGCCCGTGCTCCAGCCGGTCGATACGAATGCCGCCGCGGCGACACGTCTTCCCCATCATGGCGGCTCCCAGGACCGCGCCACTGTGCGTGCCGCTCAGGCTGAAGCGGGTCACGACCTTGTCGCCTTCGGCGATTTGGTCTTCGATGCAGACGCGCAGATCGGGAAACTCGCGCAGATACGCCTGCACGGTCCGCCTGAACCCTTCCCGTCCCGCCGGTCCCAGCACGGCGCCCTGGCCGCCGTGTTCACCGTGTTCACCGTGTTCACCGTGTTCACCGTGTTCACCGTGTTCACCGTGTTCACCGTGTTCACCGTGTTCGATGTACGCGGGGGCGACCAGGCGGTCGATCGGCTCAACGTGATGCTCATTGAGCACGTGCCGAAACAGGCGGCGGATCATGGCCTTATTTACTTCCGCGGGCATGCCGCGTGCTCCTTCCACTGACGAAGACGATCGGCCCGCGGGCGCGCCGGTTTGCGCAAGGCCGGCGCCGCCGATCGCACGGAATCACGGCCTGTTCGCCGCTGCCGGGTTGGTGGGCGCCGGGGCAAAGCGCCGCGGGCAGGGGCGAGCCGATCAAGCGGGACCGCGTGGAGGGGACGACTGGGGAAGGATCGAGCGGCCGGTACGCACGCCCGAATCCAAATGGGCGCGCCGCCAGAGCGATCTGACCAGGAACACCACCGTGATCGCGACGGCGAGGACGACCACGTCCGGCAGGCCGTCGCCGTCGGCATCGTCGGCGGTCGGCTGCGCCGAGTGGTTCAAATGAGTGCCGTCGTGCACCACGGGCCTCGGCGAAACCCCGGCGGCGAAGGTCGGGACGCCGCCGGCGAGCGCATACGATGCGGCAAGCAGCACCAGCAGCAGCGCGCCGGCACAAACAGCGGACCAGCCATGGCGGGGCAGAACAGGCATGGCAACGCTCCGCGATGAGACGATCGCGGTTCTACCGCTACGATAGTAGTCGCACGAATTACCGCGCGACAACCGCCGCCGGGGCACGCCGGCCCTCAGGCACAAGCGAGCGCCGCAGCAGGCGCCTGCGAGGTGTTGATACCGAGCGAGCGAGCCAGGCCGATGCGCACCGCAATCGCGGGCCTGACGCTGCTCGGCAGCCTGATCGGTGCGGCCAGTGCCGCGCCAGCCACACGGCGCCGCCCGCTGCCCGGGAGCCTGACGATCGCGCTGCCAGCTCTTGCCGGCGCCGCGGCGATCAGCCTGTTCTACATCAACACGTACTACCTGCTGGCACCGCTCGTCTGGCTCGTCGGGGCGCTGCTCCTGGCCCCGGAAAGCCGCGCACTGAGCCACCTGAGCACCCGCACGCGGCCATGGTCTACACCGGCTGCGCCGTGGGTCTCTTCCCTCGGTTCCCTGTTCCCTGTTCCCTGTTCCTCAGCTCGACCAGCAGGCGGTCGAGCAGCGCCAGCGCCACGTCGTACTTGCTCAGCAGCGGCAGCTGCTTGGCGCCGTGCTCATCCAGCAGCAGCACGCGGTTCGTATCCGTGCCGAAGCCTGCGTCGGTGGCGGTGATGTCGTTGGCGGCGATGAAGGCGAGCTCTTTGCCGTGCAGCTTGGCCGCGGCGTTCGCCAGCAGATCCTGGCTTTCGGCGGCGAAGCCCACGCGCACCAACCGGCGCAGATCCTCGCGCTCGGCCGCGGCGGCGGCGACGTCGGCGAGGATGTCGGGCGTGCGCGTCAACTCAAGCGTGAGCCCGGTCTGGCCGGGGCGCTTCTTGATCTTCTGCCCCGCGACCTCGGCCGGCTGGAAATCGGCCACGGCCGCGGCCATGATCAGCGCGTCGGCGCCGCGGCAGGCGGCGAGCACGGCGTCGCGCATCTCGACGGCGCGGCGCACGCGCACGGTTTCCACGCCGTAGGGCGGCGGCAGCGCCACGGGCGTGGTGATCAGCGTGACGGCGGCGCCGCGGTCGCGAGCGGCCTCGGCGATGGCGTAGCCCATCTTGCCGGAGGAGTGATTCGAGACGTAGCGCACCGGGTCGATCGGCTCCTGCGTGCCGCCGGCGGAGACGACGATGCGCCGCCCGGCCAGGTCGCGCCCGCGGCCCAGCACCAGCTTGATCGCCTCCACGATCGTTTCCGGCTGCTCCATGCGGCCGCGGCCCATGCGCCCGCTGGCGAGATGGCCGGCTGCCGGACCGACGATTACGGCGCCGCGCTGGCGCAACAGGGCCAGGTTCGCCTGCGTGGCGGGGTGGGCGAACATGTTCGCCTCCATCGCCGGCGCGATCACGAGCGGCGCGGTGGTCGCCAGCACGGTGACGGAGAGCATGTCCTCGGCCAGACCCATGGCGAGCCGCGCCAGTGTTGCCGCCGTGGCCGGAGCGATCACCACACACTCGGCCGCGTGCGCCAGCTCGACGTGCTCCACGGCAAGGTCGGCGTGCACATCGTACATATCGGTGATCACGGCGCGGCCAGTGACGGCGCGCAGGGCGAGCGGGGTAATGAACTCCGTCGCGCCCTTCGTCATCACCGCATCCACGAGGGCGCCGGCCTGGCGCAGCTTGCTGGCGAGGTCCGCCGCCTTGTACGCCGCGATAGAGCCGCTGACGCCGAGCACGATGCGCTTGTTGTGCAGTGGCGAAGGGTAGAGGGTGGAGGGTGAAGGACCATCCGCGCCGGCGTCATCCTGACCGAGCGCCGCGGGGGGCATTTCTGCATCGGGTCCGGCCATCGAGCACCGTCCTGTCGCCGGCGGCGAGCCGGGCTGCTCGGCGCGCTACGATTGTACAGGCAGGCGGCACGCCCAGCCGCGCCTTCGCCTGGTGAAGAACGGACCGGAGCTAGACCCGGCTGCCTACGTCGAACTCCGCCTCCAGCAGTGCCGCGCCGTCCTGTGCCATGAAGGGGAAATCTTCACTTTCGCTGCTGAGCACCACCTCGCGCTCCGTGATCACCGCGGTGCCGTGCCCGTCGAGCACAAGGTCCACGATCCTTCTGGCATAGTCGAGGCCGCGCTGTGTGAGGAACGCCCAGACTCGCGGCTGCGGCCCGCTGTCGTCGAGCAGCCGTCGCGGCACCACAGCGGCTGCCTCATCGGTGATGCCGACTGTTCGGGTAAAGACTCGCAAAGTACTCTCCGAAAGCAATGTCGGCCCGCCTGCCTTCCGCTGCAGGCGCACGGGCGGGTAAACTTTGAGCCGCAGCTTGAACGAAGTATCTCGACGAGGCATAAGTTCCACGCCGATGTAAAAGCCATGGTGCTCGACCACCTGGCTGTAGCAGCGGTACACATAGACGTTACCGAGATCTGTGCCACCGAGGGCGCCACCAGAATACCAGATCTCAACTAGTGGGTATTGTCGAGCAAATACTCGCAATGCACGCGGAAATCCATCTGTATCACGCAATACAGTAAGATTAAGAAACGAAATTGAGGTTAAATCGGTTTCACGCAATACTTGGAGGATGCTGAGGATGGTTGCTTCCAGTCCGAATCTGTCGGCTAGTGGTGTAGCCATGTTTAGGAACCAAGAGTTAGCTTCGAATCCGAACGACCATGCGCAAGTGTCGATGATCAGACCGCGTCTATCCAGCGAAGTAAGCAGATTATCACCGTCGGTGATATCTCGTTCTACCAGAATCGCCGTAGTCATCGAAATACTCCGTGTCTTTGGTCCATTACAGACCTGTATAGCTCTTCTGCCTCTATCTGTGTATGTGGCTCGTATCTACTCTTTTCCGACCAATTCTTTGCGATATTCCAGCTACGCTCCAGCAAAGGATCGGCCTTCTGATCTGCGTCCAAGCGGCCTACTAGGTTGGCGAGGGAAAGCAGCTTCGTGAGGTCATGTGTGAAGCTGTCGTTTGCAAGCTTCCTATCGGGAAACTGATATCGGGCGACCGTCTTCGCGATGCAGGCTTTCAGCGCGCACTCGACGGTGTACCCAATCAGGTAGTACGCGCCGGCATAGTGGCCGCCGTCCAGCAAGTGCTTTGCCTCGGCCGCCCGGACGCGCGCCAGAGCTTGAAGGTCGCTTCGGTTCACCCATGACCTGCAGCGGCGGGTCTGTGGTCGGCGTGCGCCACCTTCAGTGTACCGTACCGCATCGTGTCTGCACGCGGGACGACGCGGTGGCGTACTATGGCGGTCGGTGGTGGAGGCGATGCTGAACGAGGTGTGAGCGCCGTGAGCACGATGACATACGAACAGATCCTGACCGAGACGCGCGGGCGCGTGGGCATCATCCGACTGAACCGGCCATCCAAGCTCAACGCCTGGACCGGGCAGATGAGCGGGGAGATCGCCGACCAGATCCGCACATGGAACGCCGACGCGGGCATCGGCGCGATCGTGCTGGCGGCGGAGGGCCGCGCTTTCTGCGCCGGCGCCGATCTCGGCGGCTTCGCACAGCGCCTGGAGACGCAGCCGGCCACGCCCGAGCGGCGGCAGGGCGGCGCCTCGATCACGAAACTCCTGCGTGAGTCGAAGCCGACCGTCGCCGCGATCCAGGGCTACGCGGCCGGCGTCGGCCTCACGCTGGTGCTGCCCTGCGACGTGCGCATCGCCGCCGAAGACGCCCGCCTTTCGATCCGCTTCATCAAGATGGGGCTGATGCCAGAGCTGGGCTCAACGCGGCTGCTGGCGCAGATCGCGGGCCTGGGCAACGCGACGGAGATGTGCCTGACCGGACGCTTCGTGCAGGCCGAGGAGGCGCTGCGCATCGGCCTCGTCTCGCAGGTGGTGCCGCGCGAGCAGTTGCTGGAGGCGGCGCTGGCGAAGGCGGACGAGATCGCCAACAACCCGACGCGCGCCGTGATGATGATCAAGGAGCTGCTGGCGAGGAACCCGAGCGAGCCGGACCTCGACGCCGTGATGGCGCGCGAGCAGGTCAACGACGAGGCGGCGCGCCGCCTGCCCGACCACCGCGAGGCCGTCACCGCCTTCCGCGAAAAGCGCGAGGCGCGGTTCAACCAGTAGCCCCGGCAACCAAAGAGCAGGAAACGCGCGGGAACCGGCGTACCTTCGCGTCCCCGGCCTGCGGGCGGCGTTACCTTGCCCGTCGCGTCCCGTTATCACCAATAACAGCCGTCGCCCCAAGCCGGGCGCGATGGGCTCACGCGTGGCAGGACGGTCCGAGGCCGCACGCGCGGCCACCCGTGCGCACACCGCTACGCTGCATCGCCCGCACTGGAGAACGCCATGACGCTCACAACGATTACCGAACATGCCTCGATCGCAAGCCGCATCGCCGCCTGCGATTGGGCGGCACTGACACAGGCGCTCGACGCCGAGGGCTATGCCCTGCTGCCGCCGCTGCTCTCGCCGGCGGAGTGCGCGGAGCTGATCGCGCACTACGACGAGGCCGAGCGCTTTCGCAGCCGGATCGACATGGCCCGCCACCGCTTCGGCGAGGGCGAGTACAAGTACTTCGCCAACCCGCTGCCGACGCCGGTGCAGGAGCTGCGCGAGCAGCTTTACCCGCGGCTGGCGCCGGTCGCCAACGCCTGGCAGCAGCGGCTTGGCGCCGAAACGCGCTATCCGGCCGAGCTTGCCGGCTTCCTCGACCGCTGCCATGCGGCGGGGCAGAGCAAGCCCACGCCGCTGCAACTGCGCTACGAGGCGGGCGGCTACAACTGTCTGCACCAGGACATCTACGGCGCGGTCGCCTTTCCCTTCCAGGTCGTCTTTATGCTGACGGGTCGCGAGGAGTACCGCGGCGGCGAATTGCTGCTGGTGGAGCAGCGGCCGCGGGCGCAGTCGCAGGGCCGCGTGATCACGCTTGAGCAGGGCGAAGGGCTGATCTTCACCACGCGCGAGCGCCCGATCGCGGGCAGCCGCGGCTGGTACCGGGCCAACGTGCGCCATGGCGTCAGCCGCATCGCCGCGGGCGTGCGCGCCACGTTGGGCATCATCTTCCACGACGCCGCCTGAGCCGGGCATTGCGCTACAGACGGCAAGGAGCACCCTGATGACTACGCGATTGAACCCGGCCGCAGACCGCATGCAGCCGATCCGCTTTGATCTGCCGGCGTGGAGCAGTTCCGCGCGTGCCTTCCTCGACACTTCGCCCTCGCCGGCCGGGCCGCTGGCCTTCGCGGTGAACGGCGACGGCGCCCTGCTGCGCACGCAATTCCTGGAGGGGCGCTACCCAACGACGATCGAGCAGGAGCTGGCGCGAGCCGGCTTCGGCGTCACACGCGATCCAGAGCGCACGGCGCCGGTGCGGCAGCAGCTTGCAGAGTACGCCGAGGGCCGCCGCACGGCTTTCGACCTGCCGCTGGTGCTGGACGGCGACGGATGGCAGCAGGCGGTCTGGCGCGTGCTGCTGGCGGTCCCCTTCGGCGAGACGCGCTCGTATGGCCGCGTGGCGGCGCTGGCCGGCCGGCCCGGCGCGGCCCGCGAGGTGGGCGAGGCCGTGGCGGCGAATCCGCTGCCGCTGGTGGTGCCCTGCCACCGCGTGATCGGCGCGGACGGCTCATTAAAGGGCTTCACCGGCGGTGTGCACCTGAAGCGCCGCTTGCTGGCGCACGAAGGTGCGCGGCCGGCGCTGGCCATATGATCGGCGCGAGGTAGCGGCGTGCGGCCGGACGCGGAACGGCCGGAAGCGTATACTGCGCATACCTGTTTGCCCGGCCGCGCCGTGAGGCCCCGCGATGGTGCGCTCGCCCAATCCCGATCCGCCGGCGAAGCTAACTGCCTTGCGGGATGCGTCGGCCATTCGGCCAGCGCTACCCATGCCACGCACGCCGCTGCTCGGTCGCGAGGCGGAGCTGGCCGCCGTTCGGGCGCTGCTGCTGCGCGAGGACGTTGGCCTCGTCACGCTCACCGGCGCCGGCGGCTCGGGCAAGACGCGGCTGGCGCTCGCAGTTGCGGCCAGCCTGCAGGATGAGTTCCCAGACGGCGCGGCTTTCGTCTCGCTGGCGCCGCTCGTGGACCCGGCGCTCGTGCCGGCGACGATCGCCGCCGCGCTGGGCGTGCGCGAGGCCGGCGACCAACCGCTGCTCACCACGCTGCAGCGCTTCCTGCGAGAGAAGGCGCTGCTGCTCGTGCTCGACAACTTCGAGCACCTGCTGCCGGCGGCGCCGGTTGTGGCCGAGCTGCTGGAGCACTGCCCGTCGTTGAAGGTGCTGGCGACCAGCCGTGCTCCGCTGCGTCTTTCCGCCGAGTGCGAGTTCCCAGTACCGCCGCTGGCGCTGCCCGAGGCGAATGCGCCGCCCGCACCCGCCGCGCTGCTCGCCTCGCCCGCGGTGGCCCTGTTCAGCGCCCGCGCACGGGCCGTGCGTCCCGACTTCACGCTGACGGTTGAGAACGCCACGGACGTGACCGCGATCTGCCGGCGGCTGGACGCGCTGCCGCTCGCGATCGAGTTGGCCGCCGCTCGCGTGCGCGTGCTGTCACCGGCGGCCCTGCTGGCGCGGCTGGGCCAGAGTCTCAACGTACTCAGCGGCGGCCCGCGCGATGCGCCCGCCCGCCAACAAACCCTGCGCACCACGGTCGCCTGGAGCTACGACCTGCTCTCCGCCGAGGAGCAGCGCTTGTTTCGTGGCCTCGCGGTCTTCGCCGGTGGCTGCACCCTGGTGCTGGCCGAGGGCGTCTGTAGTGCGCGCCCGGACCTCGGCTGTGAAGTGCTCGACGGTATCACAGTGCTGCTTGAGCAGAGTCTGCTGCTGCAAGCCGAGGGCGTGGACGGTGAGCCTCGCTACTGCATGCTCGAAACCATCCGCGAGTTTGCCCTGGCCGAGCTTGAGGCGAGCGGTGAGGCCGATCCGATCCACCGCCGGCTGGTTCTGACGCTGTTGGACCTGGTGCGGCAAGGCGTGCGGGAGTACGCAAGGGTCCTGAACTGGCGTGCCCTGGACGCGGAGCTCGCCAACATCCGGGCGGCGCTGGCCTGGTGCGTGGCGCGGGCGGAACTCTCACTCGGCGCCCGGCTCATGTGGGCGCTCTGGTGGTATTCGCAAGACAGCGGCGGCGACAGGGAGTACGACGACTGGCGCAGGCGGCTGCTGGCCCTGCCCGAGGCAGCACGGCCCGGCCGCTCGCGGGCGCGACTGCTGGCCGGCGCGGCCATGGCCGGGCTGCCGGGCGAACGTCTGGCCGCGGCGCTGCCGCAGATCATGGAGTCGGTCACGCTCAGTCGCCAGTTGGGGGACCGAGACTGCCTGGCGCATGCGGTCTTCATGGCGGCGTGGCTGTACTCGATGCAGGGACGCTATACGGAACTCGTGCCGCTGGCCGAAGAAGCGATCATCCTGAACGGCGAGCTGGGACGTCACAATGTCGTGGCGATAGCGCGCGGCTACCTGACGGGCGCGGCGCTCTCCCGCGGAGACGTGACCGAGGCGCAGGCGCTGACAGAGGCGAACCTGGCGCTCGCCCGTGCCACCGGCGACTCACAGGTGCGCACGATCGCCACCGCATCGCGAGCCACGGTGGCGTTCGCCGGCGGGCAGAATGCGCTGGCGCGGGCGCTCCACGAACAGATCTTGCGAACCATGCGGGCCAACGGCGAGATCAGCGGAAACATCCCGTTCCATCTGACTCGCCTCGCGCAGGTCACGCTGCGGCAGGGTGATGCAGCCGCGGCGCTCACAGCCTGCCGAGAGGTGCCCCAATACTGTCAGTCCTTCGGCCAAACGGCGCATCTCAGCGTCGCGCTCGACCTGCTCGCGCAGCTCGCGGCGCGAGCAGGTGATCCCGTAGACGGGGCCCGGCTGGCCGGCGCCGCAGAGCGCCTGCACGCCAGCCTTGGCGCTTTGAACGCCGACCTCCGCGAACCAGCGCATCGTGCGGCGGTGGCGGCGCTGCGAGCAGCGCTCGGAGCCGCGGCCTTCGCGCGAGCGGCCGCGGCCGGCGAGGCGATGTCGGACGACGAGACGATCAAGCTCGGGCTGGCCGTGGCGGCGGCGTTGGAGCGCGGACGGCTTTCAGCAGAGCCGGTGCTCGAGCTCGCCGGCCAGTGGCCAAGACTGGCGGCAACCGGGCATGCAAGGATGGCGCTTTCCGCCGGTCTGAGCGCGCGCGAAGTCGAGGTGCTGCGGCTGATCGCGGTGGGCAAGAGCAACCGCGAGATCGCCGAGCGACTGGTGATCAGCGTCAACACCGTCTTCCAGCACGTGCGCAGCATCTTGAACAAGACCGGCTGCGCCAACCGCACCGAGGCCGCCGCCTATGCCCTGCGCCACGGGTTGGTCGACTGAGCCGCCTGCGGCGCACTACCCGCGCCCGCCGGAACGGAGTAGGTTGTACGCGCCGACGTGCGTTCACGCTGCAGCGCGAGCAGTTTGAGGCGGCGCACCTGGCCCTGCAGCGTCGGTGGGACGAGCGCTTACCGCAGGCACGCAGCGCCCGCGGCTGAGCGGGCACAGCCGCGATCGGGATGAGTGGCGGCGAAGGAGCCGGACGTGAAAGTGTCCTATTTGTGCTCAAACAGCTACATCGATGGTCGCACGCTGGCGCGGGCGTCGTATCCCTATCCGCCGGCGCTGTACGACCCGGAGGTCGGCACGCGTTCCGTGGAGGCGGCGTTGGCGCACGCGCGCCTCGCCGACGAGCTGGGCTTCGACTGGGTGAGCGTCTCCGAGCACCACTTCGCGCCGGGGCTGCTCACGCCCAACCCGCTCGTCTTCGCCGGCGCCCTCACGCAGGTGGTGCGGCGGGCGAAGATCGCCGTGCTGGGGCCGATCGTCTCGATCAACAACCCCGTACGCGTGGCGGAAGAGATCGCGCTGCTCGACCTGCTCAGCGGCGGCCGCGTCGTCGTCTTCCTGCTGCGCGGTACGCCCAACGAGTTCACCACCTATTACGTCAACCCGGACGAGACGCGGGCCCGGACCGAAGAGGCCGTGGCGCTGATCACCCGCGCCCTGACCGAGCCGCGGCCCTTCGGCTGGGAGGGCCGCTACTTCCGCTTCCCCACCGTCGCCGTCTGGCCAGGTCCTACGCAGCGGCCGCACCCGCCGATCTTCTCCTCCGGCAACAGCCTGGAGTCGGCTACCTTCGCCGCCCGCCAGCGCCACGGCCTGGCGATCAGCTTTCGCCCGCCGGCGGGTGTGGCCGAGGCCGTCGCCCACTACAAGGCCGAGTGCGCGCGGCAGGGCTGGCAGCCCTCGCTCGACCAACTCCTCTACCGCGGCTTCATCGCCGTGAGCGAGACGGACGCGGAGGCGGAGGAGATGCGCGCCCGCTTCGCCGCCTCGCGCGGCGCGGGCGCCCGGCCGGCCGGTGGCCATGTCGCCGCGACGCCGCGCAACGGCGTCTTCGCCGATGCCAACAGCGGCCAGGCGGACGGCGCCGCCCGGGCCGGCGAGGGCTTCGGGCTGGGCTCGCTGCAGTTCTGGGGCTCGCCGGCCTCGTTGGTCACGCAAATCCGCGCCTTCCATGAAACGACGGGCGTCGGCGTGCTCGACCTGATCTTCACCGGCGGCCCGCAGGCGGTGGACAAGGCGCTGCGTCTGTTCGGCAGCGAGGTGCTGCCGCGTGTCCACCAGATCGGTGTGAGCGCGGAGCACGAGCGGGAGACGGCGCATGTCGCAGACTGAGGCTCCCGCGGCGTTCGCCGGTTTCAACGAGCGATACCTCGAAGCGGACGGCTTCCACATTCGCTGCCTGGAAGCGGGCAGCGGCCCGCCGCTGGTCGTGCTGCACGGCGGCGGCGGGCTGGCGCCCGGCCGCGCGCACGCCTTGCTCGCCGAGCGCTGCCGGCTGATCGCCTTCGAAGTGCCCGGCTTCGGCGCCTCGCCCGTCAATGAACGTTCGCAATCCATGCCGGAGCTGGCGCACACCATGCACCTGGCGATCGCCGCGCTCGGCCTTGGGCGCTACGCGCTGCTGGGCTCGTCCTTCGGCGGGCGGCTGGCCGCCTGGCTGGCGCTCGAGGCGGCGGACGAGGTCGAGGCGCTCGTGCTCGTCGCGCCGGCGGCAATCCTGCGCGAGGATCCGCAGCCCGCGGCGCAGTCGCCGCAGGAGATAGCGGCGCGGCTGTACGCGCATCCGGAGCGGCAGCCGCTGCCCGCGGTCGACCCGGCCGTGACGGAGAAGCAGATTGCGCTGGTACGCCGCGTCTTCGGCCCGGCCCGCGCTCCGGACCTGGAGGCGGGGCTGGGCGCCTTGCAAACGCCCACGCTCGTGCTGTTCGGCACGGAGGACCGCGTCACCGCGCCGGATTTGGGCCGCATCTACCAGGAGATCATGCCGCGCTGCCAGTTCGTGCTCGTGTACGATGCCGGCCACGCGCTCGCGCAGGAGCGGCCGGAGGCGTTCGCCAGGATCGTCGCCGACTTCATCGCGCGCAAAGCCGAATTCGTGACCAGCGCGGGCGACTCGATGCTCAGCCCGTAGCGCCGCGACAGCCGGGGCGCCGGCTCATTCTCCCTGCCAGGGAAGCACACGGCAAGCACGCTGGCGAAGACGGCGCGGCCTGGTTGAGCGCGTGATCGAGCGCATAGGGCCGCGACGGCGGGCACGCCTTACGTCTGTTCCTCCGCAAGACTGTACGCAGCGGATTGAATCTGCCTGTTTTGGTCGCGCGTACGTAGTATGATGCGCCTCATCGGCAGGAGCTGCACCGTACGTCAGCGTAGCGCCAGGATGGACGCGTATGTGGAACGACGAAGGCCGGCAGTCAACTACGATGCCGCGGCGGACGAGCCGGCGGCGGTTCCTGGTCGGCGGAGCGGGTGTTACGGGGTCGGCCGCCTTCCTCTTCGCCTGCGGCGGCGGCAGCAAGAACAACGCGGGCAATGCCGGCGCCGCCGGCAACACGGGCAGCGCCAAACCGGCCGCCTCCGCCGCCGGCGGGCAGGCCAAAGCGACCGCCGCGGCCGAGACGCCGAAGCCCGGCGGCATCCTCACCCAGGTGTTCTTCACCGACCCGTCGCCCAACCTCGATATGCATCAGACCACGACCTACACCGCCGTCTGGCCGCTCTCTCCCTGCTTCAATCAGCTCGTGCAGTTCGACACGACCAAGCCGGACGACGCGCAGCAGGACATCGTCGCGGACCTGGCGGAGAAGTGGGAGCAACCGGACGATACCTCGACCGTCTTCACGCTGCGCAAGGACGCGAAGTGGCATGACGGCGCCGATTTCACCTCCGAAGACGTGAAGGCGACGCTCGAATGGCTGAAGAAGCCGTTCAAGCCGGACCGGCCCAGCCCACGCTCCGGCACGCAGGTGACGGTAGACGAGGTCCAGGTGCCCGACCCGTACACGGTCAAGGTGAAGTTCTCGCGGCCGACGGCGTCCTACATCATGAACCTGGCCACGGCCTACTTCGCGATGGGCCAGTCGAAGGATCTGCACGACAACGGCGAGATCGGCGCCAATGGCAAGCTGATCGGCACCGGCCCCTTCAAGCTGAAGAACTACCAGCGGGCCAACATCACGGAGGTGGAGAAGAACCCCGCCTACCACATCGCCGGGCGGCCCTACCTCGACGGCATCAAGAGCTTCATCCTGCCCGACTACACCACGCGGCTGACCAACCTGATCGCCGGGCAGTATCACATCTTCTTCGCCTCCGAGTTCGTTAAGACCGACCAGGAACGCGTGAAGCAGGAGGCGGGCGGCAAGTACGATACCTTCTCGATTCCCGGCTTCAACCACGAGACGGTGTTCATGAACGCCACGCGCATGCCGTACAAAGACATGCGCGTGCGGCAGGCGATCAGCCTGGCAATGGACCGCGACGCGGCGATCAACGTGGTCAAGCAGGGCCAGGCGCGGCGCGGCGCCTACATGGCGCCGCAGGGTGTGTGGGCGATCGGCGAGGCCGAGCTGCGCGCCTACGACGGTTACGACAAGCCGGACGTCCAGAAAGCGAAGCAGTTGCTGCAGGCCGCGGGCGTGACCACGCCGCTCGATGCCTCGGCCACCTCGCGCACCGACTTCCAGACCTTCGCCGAGTTCGTCAAGGATCAGCTCGCCAAGATCGGGATCAACCTCAAGCTCACCCTCGCGGACACGGCCACGGCTCAGCCCGTGCTGATCCGCGGCGACTTCGATATCGGCCCCTGGACGATCGGCATCAATGTGGACGATCCCGACGCCACCTTCTCGGAGATCGCGATCAGCAAGGCGGCACGCAACTGGTCGCACGTGTACGACGACCAGATCGACCAGCTTTACGACAAGCAGTCCGCGACGTTCGACTTCCAGGAACGCAAGAAGATTGTGCAGGACCTGGAACGGCGGGCGCTGTCGCAGTACCAGGTCGCGGTGCTCTACTTCCAGGCGAGCAACCACGCCCTGGCCAAGAGCGTGCGCAACTACGTCATTCACCAGTCGCTCTACAGCAACCGCCGCATGGACCAGGTGTGGCTCAAGACCTGATCGGCAGCTCAGCTGTTGCCGGCGGGGCCGGGATTGTCGCCGCACGGCGGTGATACGAGGACAGGCAGAAGGCAGGAGATTCGCATGCAGCGCTACATTGCCGGCCGCCTGCTGTTGCTGCCGCCCACCCTGATCGGGGTGTCGCTGATCATCTTTGTGATCATGCGCTTGCTGCCGGGCGACGTGGTGGAGATCGTGCTCGGCACGGCGCAGGGCGTGACCGAGCAGCAGAAGGTCGAGCTGCGCCACAATCTCGGGCTGGACCGGCCGCTGCCGGTGCAGTACGCGCAGTGGGTGGGCGGCCTGGCGCGGCTGGACACGGGCCGCTCGCTGTTTACCAAGGCGCCCATCTCCGCCGAGCTGAAGGATCGCCTGCCGGTCACGGCCGAGCTGGCCCTCGGGGCCGTGCTGCTCTCGACGCTGATTGCCCTGCCCGTAGGCATTATCTCCGCCGTCTTCCAGGACCGCGCGCCGGACTACTTCCTGCGCATCTTCAGCATCCTCGGCCTGGCGCTGCCGATCTTTTGGATCCAGTCGCTCGTGCGAAACCTGATCTTGCCCAAGTATTTCGGCTGGGTGCCGCCGCCCGGCTACGCCGAACCGTGGCACGACCTGGGCACGAACCTGCAGCAGATGTGGATGCCGGTGCTGCTGCTCGGCTACGTCCAGTCGGCGATCATCAGCCGCTTGACGCGCTCGACGATGCTGGATGTGCTGCGCGAGGACTACATCCGCACGGCCCGGGCCAAGGGTCTGCGCGAGCGCGGCGTCATCCTGCGCCACGCCACGCGCAACGCGATGCTGCCCGTGGTCACGCTGGCGACGATCCAGCTCGGCACGCTGCTGGGCGGCGCGGTGATCACGGAGAGCGTGTTCGGCCTGCCGGGCGTGGGCCGCTACGTGCTCGACGCGATCCGCAACCGCGACTACCCGGTGGTCGAGGCGGTGATCGTGATGATCGCCATGACCTACGCGCTGCTCAACCTGGTGGTGGACCTGCTCTACGGCTGGATCGACCCACGCATCCGGCTGACGGTTTAGCGGCCTCCGAGCGAGCGTCGTCAGGTGTTTGCGATGTCGGGTACGTCGGGTACAACGAAGCGCGCTGACGAGAGCGGAGCCGAGCCGCTGCGCGTTGCTGAGGCGCAGCGGCGGGCGCTGCACCCGCGTGGCGCGGCGCCGGGAGGCCGGCTATGACCACCGCCGTGACCACGGCCCCGCTCCTCGAAGCGCACGGCGCGGCCCACCCCTCACCGCTGCGCGGCGTCGGCACCTTCATCCAGCGCAAGCCGCTCGGCGCGATCGGCGCAGCCTTCGTGCTGGCGATGGTGCTCGTCGCCCTGTTCGCTCCGCTGATCGCGCCGGCCAATCCGCTCGAATTTCACACCAGCGCCACGTTTCAGAGCCCGAGCCGGCAGTACCTGCTCGGCACGGACGACGAAGGGCGCGACATCTGGAGCCGCATCGCCTATGGGGCGCGGATCTCGTTGCGGGTCGGCGGCGTGGCCGTCGGCTTCGGCGTGACCTTCGGGCTGATCGTCGGCCTGGTGAGCGGCTACATGGGCGGCAAGCTCGACTTCTTCGCCCAGCGCGTGGTGGACAGCTTCCAGGCGTTCCCGGCGCTGTTGCTGGCGCTGGCGGTGACGACGGCGTTCGATCGCACGGTGTTCAATGTCGGCCTTGCGCTGGCGCTCGTGACCTGGCCCACGGCCAGCCGCGTGATCCGCGCGGCCGTGCTGGCGCAGAAGGGGGCGATGTACGTCGAGGCGGCGCGGGGCGTCGGGGCGCGCACCCCGCGCATCCTCGTGCGCCACATCCTGCCCAACGTCGCCTCGATCTACATCATCCTCGCGACGGCGGGTCTGGCGCAGGCGATCCTGGTGGAGTCGTCGCTGTCATTCCTGGGCGTGGGCGTGCGGCCGCCCGAACCTTCCTGGGGCGCCATGCTGCTCGAGGCGCAGCGTTGGGCGGTCCACGCCCCGTGGATGGCGATCTTTCCCGGTATCGCCATCTCGATCGCCGTGTTCGGCTTCAACCTGTTCGGCGACGCGCTGCGCGACCACCTCGATCCCCGGCTGCGGGGGCGGTAGGCGCCGTCAGCGGCAGCGGAATCAGTCGGCGGGGGCGGCCGCGGGCTCCGCTTCCCGGCGGCTTTCCGGCAGCAGGCTCGCCATGGCCCGCGCCTTCGCCCTGGCAATCGCCTCCTCGCGCGTGTCGCCGATCGCCGTCTCGCGGTGGTAGCGGTAGGCCTGTGGATGCCAGGGCTCGGACGGTTCGATGCCGTCGTCGAGCATCTTCGCCGCGCGCAGCAGGCGCCGCCGCACGTGGATGATCTGCTCGTCCGAGCTGGTCAGATGCTCCTTCGTGCGGTCGGCGATCGGCCCCCACTGGTTCTCCATCATGGCGATGTCCTGCAGCGGGAAGGTACGGATGCCGGAGTAGGTGCGCTGCTTCTGTGCCATGCGGTCGATGTTGTAGTTGTTATTGATGTTGTCCTTCGGCGTCCAGGTGCCGGGAATCAGCTCCGGGTAGTAGTAGCCGCCGCTGCGGTACTCCTCCAGCTCCGCTTCGGGGATGGGGCTGTAACTCCAGCGCAGGCGGTAGAACATCAGGCTCTTGTTGTCGATCGGGATGCGCATGTTGCTGGAGTAGGTGTTCGGGCCGGCGATGCCCGCCGTGCAGAAGATCGGCATCATCCAGGTCACGGCCACGCTGGCGGAGACACGGCCGTCCGGCAGGTCGTTTGCCGAGACGGCGATTACGCCCGAGTCGGTGTCCTCAAGCTTTGCGTTCAGCGGCCTGGTCACACGCCGGTCGCCGACGATGCGCGGGAAGCGCTCGTTCGCGCTCAGCTCGCCGGGCGCGACGGCCGGGTTTCTGCCCAGCGTGCCGTTCTGGTTCAGCGGATTGGGAATCGTCGCGTCCGAGAGTGTGCTGTGCAGGAAGCGGGCGTGGCTGGGGTCGTAGTCGCCCTCCATCGCCTGCAGGTAGTTGCACTCCAGGCGGAACTTCTTCACGTAGCGGTGCGACGACGGCAGGTGCAGCCACTCGAACTCGGGGAAGGGCGGCTGCTGCGCCGGCGGCCCCAAATACGCCCAGATCAGGTCCCCCGCCTCCAGGCAGGGATAAGACGTGAGCTTGATCTTGTGCCGGAACGTCTCGCCCTCGGGCGCGTTGGGCAGGTCCACGCAGGCGCCGTCCACGTCGAACATCCAGCCGTGGTAGACGCAGCGCAGGCCGCAGTCCTCGTTGCGTCCGAAGAAGAGCGGCGCGCCGCGGTGCGGGCAGTAGGCGTCGAGCAGGCCGACGCGGCCGTCACTGTCGCGGAAGGCGACCAGATCCTCGCCCAACACCCTGACGTGCACAGGCGGACCGTCGCGCTCAGCCAGTTCCTCCGCCAGCGCCACCGGCAGCCAGAAGCGCCGGAAGAGCTCGCCCATGGGCGTCTGCGGGTCGGTGTTGGTGACGACCTGATTGTCCTCTTTCGAGAGCACGGCGGCCTGCCTTTCTCCGTCGTTCGTCTTCCCGTCCGGAAACGGTTGCTGTCCCCCGTACTATATCCTCGTCCGAGCCGAATCACCCGCTCCTGGCGAGCAAATCGGCAGATCGAACCGATGCCCGGGGCGGGCTCCCGGCCGTGGAGCCACCGGTCCGCGCAGCGCTGCCGGCGGCCGCGTGACAACCGAGCAGATTGCGTGCACGGTGTGCAAGCATTCCCCGTTGCCCGCGACTTCGGCGTACGATGCGCGCGGGCGCTGCGCTGACGGAACAGGCGCCGAGGGCCGGCGAGATGAAGGCCGAGCTGTACTGGATCCAGGACGTGGGCAGAGGGCGCCTGGCGATGCTGCCGCGGCCGCGCGCCGGCGACTGGCTGCGGGAGGAGATCGCTTCGCTGCGCGACGACGGCGTGGACGTGCTCGTGTCGCTGCTCACCCCCTACGAGATCGGTGAACTGGAACTGGACGACGAGCCGCGCTGCTGCGCCGCGATCGGCATGGAGTTCGTCTCCTTTCCGATCGAAGACATGCGTGTGCCGCCCTCCGTCGAGGACACGCAGCGGCTCGTCGCCCGCCTGCTGGCGCAACTGGCCGCCGGCAAAGGCGTGGCCGTGCACTGCCGCGCGGGCATCGGCCGCTCCAGCACGATCGCGGCCTGTGTGCTCGTGGAGGCGGGGGTGTCGCCGGAAGACGCCTTCGCCCGCATCACCGCCGTGCGCGGCGTTGCCCTGCCCGACACCGACGAGCAGCGTGAGTGGGTGCAGCGCTTCGCACTGCTGGCCGGCGGCACGCCGAACGACGGCGAAGGATCGTAATGCACGCGCGGCCCCGCGCTGCGTGGCGCCGGACGCGGCCCGCCGTCGCCCGCGCCGGTGGGCCGCGTCCGGCGCCACGCAGCGCGGCCGAGGCTGTGCGCGGCGGCCGGTGGCCGCGTCTCTGCCACGGAACGGTATAAAATGCGGCTGTCGCGGCGCGGCGCCGCGGGGAGTGTGGCCCGTGGTCATTCCTGCCGATACCGTGTTCGGCCAGTACCGCATCATCGCGCCCGCCGGCCAGGGCGGCATGACCCAGACCTACCGCGCCGCCACAACCGGGCAAGGTGGCGCACCCGCCGAGGTCACGCTGAAGACGATCGCTCCGGCGCTCTCGACGCAGCCGGACTTCGCCGCGCGCTTCGCCAGGGAGGCGGCGGCGCTGGCGGCGTTGCGTCATCCCAACATCCTGCCCGTAATCGACTACGGCCAGGCGGAGGGCCGCGCCTATCTGGTCTATCCGGCGCTGCCCGGCGGCACCTTGCGCCAGCGGCTCGGCCGGCCCATACCGCCCGAACAGGCGCAGGCGCTGCTCGTGCCCGTGGCCGCCGCGCTGGACGCGGCGCATCAAAACGGCGTGGTGCACGGCAACCTGAAGCCACGCAACATTCTGCTCGCGGCGAACGGCGCGCCGTTGCTGGACGACTTCGGGCTGACGCACCTCGTGGAGCCGGACGGCGCCGGACCGGGCGGCGCCACGTTGGGCACCCCGGCCTACATGGCGCCGGAGCAGGTGCAGGGCCGGCCGCTGGACGGCCGTGTGGATCAGTATGCGCTCGGCATCATCGCCTATCAGATGTTGACCGGCTCCGTGCCGTTCTCCGGCGCCGACCCGGAGGCGGTGGCCTGGATGCACGTGCGCGATCCCTTGCCGCCGCCCAGCAGCCGCAACCCGGCGCTGGCCGGGCCGATCGAGCAGGTGCTGCTGGTGGCGTTGTCGCGCGAGCCGGCCGGCCGCTTCCCCTCCTGCGGTTCGTTCATCTCCGCCCTGGGCCAGGCGCTGCGGGCCGCGCCCCAACCGTCCCCCATTACGCCCAATCGCAGAGGAGAGGGAGTTCCTCCGCAGCCAGCGGGCGCCACAGCCCCGACGCTGATCGACGTGCCGGGCGCGAGCGGCGCGTTACCACCGTCCCCTGCCGGCATGCCGCCGCCCATGCCTGTTGCGCCGTACGGCGGCATGCCGCAGGTGGCCGCCGCGGCCGGGCCGTTCGCGGGCGCCGGCGCGGCGGGGGGAGTGCAACCGCTGTGGGCGCTGGCGGGTGGCGTGGGTTTCGTGCTCGCCATCGTCGCCACGCTGCTGCCGTGGGTAACCGTGCCCCGGAGTGAAGGCAAGCACTATGTCAACGGCTGGTATCCCAGGGTGCCGTTCCAGATCGACGATTGGCTGAGCAACCGGCATGCGGGCCGTACCGACGCTGTCGTGCTGCTGCTGCTCTGCCTGCTGGGCCTGGCGCTGGTGGCGGGGCTGCTGGCGAACCGGCGCGGCGGGGCGCTGGCATTCGTCGCTGCCGCGCTGGGCGCCGTCGTGGCGCTGATTGGGGTGCTCGAGGTGCACTATATCGGCCTGCGCACCGCGGACGGCGAGGGTCTCGGCTTCGGCGTCTGGCTGCTGATAGCCGGCGGCGCGCTAGCGCTGGCGGGCGCGCTGATCGAAGGCGTGCGGCGCCAGGGCGGCGGGTAGATCGCTGCCCAACGTACGCCGGCGCCCGGCGCGCCGCGAATGGTGAGGGCGGCTGCATGACGGCACGGCTGATCGCACAACGCGCCGAGGGCACGGCGAGCATTCACCAGCTCAAGCCGGCCGGCACGACGCTGGGCCGCGACGAGACCTGCGAGATCGTGCTGCCGGACGACCGCATCTCACGTCAACACGCGCGCATCAGCTTCGAGGACCAGGGCTACGTGCTGCGCGACCTCGGCAGCCGCAATGGCACCTATCTGAACGGCCGGCGCATCACGCGGCCCGAACCGCTGCGCCACCGAGACCTGATCGGTCTGCCCGGCCACACGCTGCGCTTCGACCAGGCGGACGAAACGGTGCCCTGGCAGCCGGAGGGCACGCCGTTCGCCTCGATTCGCGTGGATCCCGGCCGCGCCGAGGTCTGGGTGAACGGCAAGCAGGTGAGCCTGACGGCGAAGGAGTACCTGGCCGTCGAGCTGCTGCACCGCCGCGGCGGCGGGCTGGTGCGCAAAGAAGAGCTGGCGAGCCACGTCTGGCCCGAGTACAACGGCGCCGTGGGCGACTACAACATCGACCAGCTCATCTTCCGCCTGCGCGGCAAGATCGAGACGGAGCCGGGCAAACCACAGC
The DNA here is from genome assembly GCA_035310145.1 of Dehalococcoidia bacterium. Classification (NCBI taxonomy): domain Bacteria; kingdom Bacillati; phylum Chloroflexota; class Dehalococcoidia; species Dehalococcoidia bacterium. The sequence continues at coordinate 30,538 of DATGEL010000038.1, read as the reverse complement.
GCCTGCAAACGGTGCGCGGCATGGGCTACAAGCTGGTGACGGAGTAGTGGGCCGGCCGGCCCTTAGCCGGAGGCGCAAAAGCGGCGCACGACCTCGTAGGTCAGCTCGCAGCCGAGATTGAAGTTCTCCAGGCTGAGCTTCTCGTTGTTGCCGTGGAAGCCGGCCAGCTCCTCCGGCGAGAGCAGCGCGGGGATGAAGCCGTAGGCCGGAACGCCGCGCTCGCGCAGGAAGCGGTTGTCCGTGCCGCCCACCGTCATTACCGGCGTAACGATCGCGTCCTCCATCGCCTCGCTCACCACCTGCTGGATCACACGGAACAGCTCCGTGTTCCAGTCGTTGGCGACCGTATCGCCGCGGAACTGGGCAAACTCGACCTCGATGCGCGGATCGTCGATGCGCGCGATCACCTGTTGGCGCCACTCCTCGGGGTCCTGGTCGGGCAACAGGCGGCAGTCGAGCGTCGCCTCGCTCAGGGCCGGAATGACGTTGATCTTGATGCCGGAATGGAACGTCGTCGCATTCAGCGTATTGATGTACATCGCCGCCTGACGCGGGTGCGAGGCGGCCAGCCCGGGCAGCGCCCGCTCCAGGTCGCCGTCCGGCGCCTCCACCAGGCCGGCATCGGCCAGGCGGCGCAGATACTCGGCGACGACGGGCGTGAGGCGCGGCGCCCGCTCCCAGTCGGCCAGGCGGGCGATGGCGCGGGAAAGATGCACGAGGCTGTTGTCGAAGTGCGGCACGCTGCCGTGGCCGGGCTTGCCCACGGCGCGCAGGCGCAGGCCGCAGATCTTCTTCTCCGTCACGGCCACGGTGATCAGGCGCGCCGGCCTGCCCATCACCCGGTCCATGCCCATGCCGCCCTCGTTCAGCTCGTACTCGACGTCGACGAGATCGGGCCGCTGCTCGCAGAGCCACTGCATGCCCCAGCGGCCGCCCGCTTCTTCGTCCGGCACGGCGCAGAAGACGAGGTCGCGCGCCAGCGGCACACGATGGCGGGCGAGCAACAGGAAGGCCGTCAGCTGCATGATGCCCGCGCCCTTCATATCCACCGCGCCGCGGCCGTAGACGAAGCCGTCACGCACCAGGCCCTCGAAGGCGGGCACGTCCCAGAACTGCTCTTCCACCGGCACCACGTCGCTGTGGTTGCAAAGCATCAGCGTGCCCTTGCTGCCGTCGCCGCGCAGCCGCGCCACGACCACCTCGCGGTTGGGCTGCGTTTCGATATACTCGCAGGGCACGCCGGCCGCCTCGATGACGCCGCCGAGGAAACGGGCCGCGGGCGCCTCGTTGCCCGGCGGATTGACCGAGGGAATGCGCAGGTATCGGACGAAGTGGTCGAGCGCTTCGGCCTGAATTGCCGGCCAGTCGATCGCCGGGCGCGCGGGACTGCTGGTCATGGCCTGCTCCGGAGGTGAATTCGGCTGCCGCAACACAGCGTACCGCGTTGCGGGCGGAGCCTCATCTCATGAAGAGCGGCTCGCGAGCGCCGGATCGGCGGCGATCTGGCCCAGCCACCAGAGCGCCGTCTGCGCCAGCGTGTCGTGACGCTCCGTCCAGCGGATCGCGTCGGCCACGTCCGCCCAGGCGATGCCGGCGCCTTCGAGCAAGGGCAGCAGCTTCCGCGCCTCGTGCCGCATCAGCCGTGCCAGACCCACGCCTTCGACCGTTGCCTCCGCCTCGCTCCAGTCGATCTCCCAGAGGCGGCGCACACGTATGAAGGCGGCGTCCTGCGCCAGCAAGGCGTACAGCGCCTCGGCGCACTCCAGCGCCTCGGACGACGGCCGCGGATCGGCAGACACGGTGCACCCACGCTCAGAACGTTTGTCCTGATGATAGCACAGGCCACGCAACCGTGGGCGAACCGCGCAGCCGGTTTACGCGCTGGCGGTGCGGTGGAAGGCGCAGAGCTGATCGAGGCGGCCCAGCAGCCCGTCGATATCGAAGGGCTTGGTGATGATCTCGGTGAAGCCTTCGGCGTGCACGCGCTCCGGGTTCCAGTGATGCGCGGTGAACAGCACCACCGGCGTGCCCGCCGAGCGGCGCAGCAGCGGCGCCAGCACGCGCGCGGCGAGGTCGATCGTAGGGCTGAAGCTGTCGGTGAGGATCACGTCAAAGGCGACCACCCGCAGGATCACGTGCGCCTCAAGCGGATTGCGCACCAGCACGACGTTGTAGCCCTCGCTGGTGAGCACGGCTTCGGTCATGCCGGCGATCGAGGCGTGGTCTTCGACCAGCAGCAGCAGCGGGCGCGGGCGCAGCCGCCGCTGCTCGGACGGATCGGCCAGCACCAGCGCGGGCTGCCCGTTGCAAGGCGCCGGTTCCAGCAGGCCGGCCCGCTCGAGCCAGGCGATGAGTTGCCGGGCCTCGCCGAGATCGACGCCTGCCAGAGAGCCGATCTCCGCTTCCGTCAGTGCACGTCCGGGGTGTTCGCCGTATTGCCGCAAGACCATCGCCGCCAGGCGTGAGACTCCCTGCCTGCCGCCACCCGGACCGCCGTTCCTGCTCACCGTACCGTCTCCTCGGGAGGCGCCGCCGGCGCGCCCGTTTGCACGCCGTCCCCGCGAAACGCTCCCGTCACCTTCAGCCTATCGCGGGCGGTTTGCGCCCGGCACTAATCCGCCGAGCCAAACTCATACCATTAGCTAAACGCAGCGCCGCGCCGGAATGAGTGCGATCGCTGACACCGGTGGCGTGAGATTGCTTACACCGGCGGCGTGTCGCTCTCGACCGTCCGATCTCTCATGCTACCGGCGGAAACGGCCCGGCCATCTGCCGTAATATGTCGAGCGGTTCGGGATTGGACTTAATGCCGCAGCCCCGGCGCGACGGCCTCAGCGGCAGGCGGGCAGCAGATCGCGGGCGAAGCGCTCCAGGCCGTGCATCAGCTCGCGCGCGTTCTGCCAGGCGAAGCCAACAGAAAGAAAGGTCACGCCGGCGGCGGCGTACTCCTGCACGGCGGCGACGATCTCGTCGCGATCGCGCAGCGGCCGCGCTTCGCGGCTACGTGTGCTGCCGCCGCCAACGACATGCCGGCGCATGGCCTGCACCTCCGCGTCGACGCCGAGGCTGAGGCCCGTGCAGCCGACCCAGAGTCCGGCCGGATCGCGGCCCAGCGCGAGCAGCTGCCGCCGAATCTGCGCGACGCCCGCCGCGACCGCTGCCGGCGTGCCCGTCATCGGCAACCAGCCGTCGCCCAGCTCGGCCACCCGGCGAAACGGCCGCGGCCCCGTGCCGCCGATGTACAACGGAATCGACGGCTGCTGCACGGGCCGGGGGAAGAAACTGACATCCTCGAAGGAGACGTAGCGGCCATGAAAGGCGGGCGCCTCGCTCGTCCACAGCTCCTGCATCGCCCGCAGGTATTCGTCGGTGATCGCGCCGCGCTCCTCGAAGGGGATGCCGAGGCGGCGGAACTCGGCCCGCATCCAGCCCGCGCCCACGCCGCAGGAGAGGCGGCCGTTGGAGAGCACGTCGAGCGTGGCCAGCGCCTTCGCAAGCGCCACCGGCTGATGGTAGGGCACGACGATCACGCCGGTGAGAAAGCGGATGCGCTCCGTGACGGCGGCCAGGTATGCGGCCAGCGCCGGCAGGTCGAACCAGTACTTGGTCGTGAGGTCGGCGTCGGGCCAGCGCGGCGGCAGCAGGTGCTCGGGCAGCAGCACGGCGTCGAAGCCCAGCTCGTCGCCCAGCTTCGCCACGGCGGCCAGCTCGGCCGCGCCGGCAAAGCGTGTGAAGGGGAAGAGGCTGAACCCGAACCGCACCGCGCGCCCTCCTGCGAAGGTTTTCGCCGCTCACTGCCGCGGCACATAATCCCCGTAGAACAGCGGCAGCGCGCCGGCGCGGAAGGCGCCTCCGGACGGCCGGGCAGTCCGACCAACAAGCGCCGCTGCAAGGCCGACAGCGCGCTGCCGTCAGGCGCGGCGATCACGGCGATCAACGTCTCCACCAGCCCGTGGCTGCGCTCGCCACGGCAACAGTTCTGGCGTAGAGTTTAGATCGCGATGCGGATCGCGCCAATCAGTTGCGCATTGCATGTGCAAGCGCTGGCGGAATTGGCGTTGACAAGTGCGCACCGCCGCGGTAGATTCCCGGCGAGGAGGGCGGCTCATGAAACTGTCGCTGTTCTACGAGTTGACGACCGACGATCCCAACGCGCCCGGCGCCGTGCAGCAGCGCTTCAACGAGGCGATCGAGCAGTGCATCCTCGCCGACCAGGTCGGCTTCCAGGGCGTCTGGTGCGTCGAGCACCACTTCCTGCCCGGCTATTCCAGCCTGTCCTGCCCCGAGGTCTTCCTCGCCGCCCTCTCGCAGCGCACGACGCGGCTGCGCCTGGGCCACGCGATCATGCACCTGCCGTATCGGATCAATCACCCCATCCGCGCCGCTGAGCGGATCGCCACGCTCGACATCCTCTCCAACGGGCGCGTCGAATTCGGCGGCGGCCGCGCCACTTCACAGGAGGAATTGGAAGGGTTCGACGTCGACCCGGCGATCACGCAGCGGCAATGGGCCGAGGCGATGCAGATCATCCCGCGCATGTGGGTGCAGGACGAGTTCGAGTACGAGAGCGACCTGATCCGCATTCCGCGGCGCAAGATCACGCCCAAGCCGGTGCAGCAGCCGCACCCGCCGATGTGGGTCGCCTCCACCCAGCCCTCCAGCATCGAGTTCGCGGGCGAGCACGGCCTCGGCGTGCTCGGCTTCGGCATCAGCGACCACCACAGCGACAACTACGTGAAGGTCTACCGCGAGGCGCTGAAGCACGCCAAGCCGGCGACGAGCGTGATCAACGACCGCTTCGCCGTGCTGCGCGTCGCCCTCTGCCTGCCAACGGACGAAGAGGCGATCGACGTCCAGGAGTACAACTACAACCTGTTCAACACGCAGGTGGGCGGCCTCTTCGCCCCCTGGATCGAGGGCACGCCGCCGCCCACCTACGAATACATCATCGAGAGCTTCAGGCTGCGCATGCAGCAGCGCGAAGAGCACTCGATGAAAGAGCTGGTCGAGATGGACCAGGCCTGCATCGGCAGCCCCGAGACCTGCGCCCGCGTGATCAACCGGCAGATCGACGCGGGCGTGGACGAGATCATGCTGTTCATGCAGGGCGCCCGCACGCCGCACGAGAAGATCCTCGAATCGATCCGCCTCTTTGCCACGGAGGTGATGCCCCGGCTCAAGCAGCCGGCCAGCGTGCGCTAGCCCGGATCGTCCCGCTCTCTTTCTGCCTCCTGCACGCCTTGCATACCGCCCAGCGGCGGCGCATGATGCACCGTAACGCTTTGCCCGCGGCGGTCGGAACGCCGCGGCAGGCGCTGAGCGTGCGCAGAGGGGGCGAGGCATGGTCACCGGGACGACGGCGGATCAGGCGCTCGAACAGGCGGTCAAAGCGGGCGAGGTGGCGGGCGTCGTCGCCCTGGCCGCCGATCGCGGCGGCGTCATCTACGAAGGCGCTTTCGGCACGCGCACCCTCGGGCAGGACGCGCCGATGACGCCCGACACCGTCTTCTGGATCGCCTCCATGACCAAGGCGATCACCTCGGCCGCGGCGATGCAGCTCGTCGAGCAGGGCAAGCTCAGCCTGGATGAGCCGCTGGGCACGCTCCTGCCGCAACTGGCTGCGCCGCAGGTGCTCGAAGGCTTCGACGCGCAGGGGGCGCCGCGGCTGCGCCCGGCCAGGCGGCCGATCACGCTGCGGCGGTTGCTCTCGCACACCGCCGGCTTCTGCTACGACATCTGGAACGCCGAGATGGCACGCTATGTCGAGCACGCCGGCCTGCCCGGCATCGCCGAGTGCAAGAACGCCGCGCTGAGCACGCCGCTGGTCTTCGACCCGGGCGAGCGCTGGGAGTACGGCATCAACATCGACTGGGCGGGCAAGGCCGTGGAGGCGGCGAGCGGGCAGCGGCTTGACGGGTATCTGCGCGCCCACATCTTCGAGCCGCTGGGCATGAACGACAGCGGCTTCGTGATCGGCGCGGCGCAGCGCGAGCGGCTGGCCGGCATGCACGCGCGCAACCCCGACGGCTCGCTGACCGCGATTCCCTTCGAGCTGCCGCAGGAGCCCGAGTTCTTCATGGGCGGCGGCGGCCTCTACTCGACCGGGCCTGACTACCTGACCTTTTTGCAGGCGTTGCTGCACGAGGGCAGCTTCAACGGGGCGCGCATCCTGCGGCCGGAGTCGGTGGCCGAGATGGCGAAGAACCAGACCGGCGAGCTGAACGTCGGCCTGCTGAAGACCGCCAACCCGGCCTTCTCGAACGACGCCGAGTTCTTCCCTGGCCTGGTGAAGAAGTGGGGGCTGGGCTACATGATCACCACCGAGGAGGCGCCGACCGGACGCAGCGCCGGCAGCCTCGCCTGGGCAGGACTCGCCAACACGTACTACTGGCTCGACCCGACCAAGGGCATCGCCGGTGTAATCCTCACCCAGGTTCTGCCCTTCGTCGACGGGGCGGTGATGCGCCTGTTCGACCGCTACGAGCGGGCGATCTACGCCGGCCGCGGCGCCTAACCCTGCCACCGGCCCAACCCCGCCGCACGTGAACGTGCGTCTCCCTTCCCCAGCGGGAAGGGTGTGGGCTGAGAAGGACCGCGAGCCCTCGAACAACCCTCCCCCGCGGGAAGGAACAGACCTCGCCTGCGAAACCTGGGTTGGGCGCATACCTTGCCATGGCATACCGGCTCTCCCGCGACTCTGGTGACGAGGGTTCGAGGGGCGATCTGGTTGAACGACGCGTCCACAATATCGTGCCGGGCGAAGGCCACCCGCTCGGCTGGAGTCAGCGCGTCCAGGACGAGCAGCAGGGCCGAACCCTTTGAGACAGGGTTTCAAAACCTGCGTCCGGCCCACGGCGCCCGCACACGCCGTTCACCTGCCAGCGGGCTTTGAAACCATCCGTAAGCCGGAGACCATGGCTTCGTGCTCGGAATTCGCTTCGTCGGCGGGTGGCTGGGGTTATCTGCAACCAGCCGCCCAGGTTTTCCATCTCGCTTGCGTCGGACCGGCTGCGCCGCGGCGAGGCCTCCTGCCCAGCATCGGCGGCGTCCGTCGCCGGATCCTGCATCCGGTAGACCACGACCCGCCGGGGCGCTCGCCTCGTCTCGAACGGCGCCGCCGGCCGATCGCTCGCCATCGGTCATGTTCACCCGTCGTGATCCGTCATACTAGTGACAACCACAACCGGTCCCTGTGACCGCCGGAGGAGCACCGCGATGCCAGGAGTCGACAAGAGCAGCAGCGCGAGCGGCGAGACGTCCCGGGGATTCACGGACGCGGAACGAGCCGCGATCAGGGCACGCGCCCAGGAGCAGAAGGCGGACGCACGCCGCGGCCGGCGCGCGGGGAAGGCGGACGGAGAAAGCGCTGTGCTTGCGGCGATCGCCGCGATGGCGGGACCGGATCGCGCCATGGGCGAGCGGCTCCATGCGATCATCAAAGCCAGTGCGCCGGCCCTCTCACCGAAAACCTGGTACGGGATGCCCGCGTATGCCAGGAACGGCAAGGTCGTCTGCTTCTTTCAAAGCGCGCAGAAGTTCAACACGAGGTACGCGACGTTCGGCTTTAACGACGCCGCGAACCTCGACGAAGGCGCCATGTGGCCCGTCGCCTTCGCGCTGAAGGAGTTGACTGCCGCCGACGAGGCAAGGATCGCCGCGCTCGTGAAGAAGGCGGTGAGCTGAGGGCGCGCCGTCTTGGCCCGGTGTGAAGGTCACGACGGACCGAAACCGAGCCACGAGCTGCCGTGGCGAGGTTTGTTGGCCGCCCCAGCCGGGCGCGAGGGCAGCTCCGGGCAACGCCCCCGGGCATGCGCCTCGGCTTGCATTTCCCCTGCGCGGCCATCAGGATGAAGCCGTTCATACCTGGCAGACCGTGAGCGGAGGGCGGCAGCGATGAAGTTCGGCGTCACGATCTTTCCCACCGACTACGCGATGAACATTGTGGATCTGGGCCGGGCGCTGGAAGAGCGCGGCTTCGAGTCGCTGTTTATCCCCGAGCACACGCATATTCCCACCTCGCGCGAGAGCCCCTGGCCCGGCGGGCCGCAGCTGCCGGAGGAGTACCGGCATACGCTCGACCCCTTCGTCGCGCTGGGCGCGGTGGCCGCGGCGACGAAGACGCTGAAGCTGGGCACCGGCATCTGCCTCGTGACGGAGCACGACCCGATCACGCTGGCCAAGGAGATCGCCTCCGTCGACTTTCTGTCGGGCGGCCGCTTCCTCTTCGGCATCGGCGCCGGCTGGAACTTCGAGGAGATGCGCAACCACGGCAGCGACCCCGCGCACCGCTGGGGCATCGTGCGCGAGCGCATCCGCGCCATGCAGCAGATCTGGACGCAGGACGAGGCCCAGTTCCACGGCAAGTACGTGAACTTCGACCCGATCTGGAGCTGGCCGAAGCCAGTGCAGAGGCCGCACCCGCCGATCATGATCGGCGGCAACTCGCCCGGCACGTTCAAGCGCGTGCTCGACTACGGCGACGAGTGGCTGCCAATCATGGGCCGCGGCGCCCCGATCGAAGAGCAGATCGCCGAGCTGCAGCGCCAGGCCAAAGAGCGCGGCCGCGCCCCGATCCCGATCACCGTATTCGGCGCCCGCGCCGACAGCGAGACGATCGAACGGCTGGGCGCCGCCGGCGTGACACGCTGCCTCTTCGGCCTGCCGCCCGCGGGCGAGGAGAAGATCCTGCCGCTGCTCGACCGCTTCGCCGCCGCCATGCTGAGCCACGCGTAAGGACCGGGCCGCGGCGGGCGTCGGTCATCCGTCACCCGTCTTCCGTCTCCCGTCTCCCGGCTTCCGTCAAAGGAAGCGCGGCATCACCTCGCGCGCGAAGCGTTCCAGCGACGGGTACATCTCGTCGGGGCGCAGGCCGAGCGGCACGCCCCAGCCGACGAGATCCGTGACAGGCACACGCTCACGGTAGGCATCGATCTCGTCGCGGACACGAGCGGCGCTGCCGAGCAGGTATTGCCCGTCCAGCAGCGGCAGCGCCTGGCTGTCGTCCGTCTGCACTGGAGAGCCGCGCGGCACGCCTGCTTCCTCCGTGCGCCTTGCGTCGAGGCTTGCACGGTACTCCTCGCCGGGGCGCAGCCGCTGCCACATGCGCAGTGGATCGTCCGTCACCACCACCGGGCGGTTGACGAGCACGCGGAAGGCTTCCGGGTCGTGGCCGAACCGGCCCAGTGCCCTGGCCCAGATGTCGAGCGTCGCGCGCCGGTCGCCACGCGGCAGCAGGTGCAGGCGCAGCGCGGCGGCGCGCAGCGCCTGCTTGGCGCTGATTGCGCCGCCCCACAGCGGCGGGCCGCCCGCCTGCAACGGCGGCGGCGCGAGCGTGAGGCCGTCCAGATCGTAGAAGCGGCCCTTGAAGCTGATCCGTTCGCCGCTGAAGAGCAGGCGCAGCACCTGCACCGCCTCGCGGAAGCGCGCCGCCCGCTGCCGGCGCGGCACGCCGAAGGCGGCGAACTCGGCCGCGAAGCCGTCGTCGCCCAGGCCCAGCTCGATGCGCCCGCCGGAAAGCTGATCGAGCACCGCGATCTGCTCGGCCAGCGAGACGGCGTTGTGCAGCGGCAGGGCGGGCACACAGACGCCGATGCGGATGCGGCTGGTGCGCGCCGCGATCGCCGCGGCGATCGACAGGGGCGACGGCAGGGCGCCGTCTTCGGCCAGGTGCTGCTCGCCGATCCAGATCGAGTCGAAGCCCAGCTGCTCAGCGAAGACCATCTGGTCGAGCGTGCCGGCGTAGAGATCGCGCCAGGGCAGCGCCCACTGCGCCGGGTTGCGGAAATCGTAGGCAAGGCCGAAGCGCAAGGCGTCGCCCCCTATTTCCCTCGAACGGGATTCGCGGCATGATGCACCAGAACTCGCTGCCGCACGCGTGACGCGGACCGCGACCTGCGCACGGCTACGGGCGGCCGCCCAATTGGGCGCAGTCTACGGCGCCGGCCTCGGCATGAGGTCGAGGAACGGTATGAATACGAGTGTGCAACGGACCCGCATGCATGGCTGGCGGTTTGGTCTTGCCGGCGTCGCCGTGGTCGCGCTGGCGCTTGCGGCCATGCTCGGCGGCAGCGAGACGCCGATCGGCGCGCAGCAGCCCTCGGCGACGCCCACACCGACCGTGATCGCCCGCCCCGGCGCCTGGCAGCTCACCGACCCCTCGTTCACGGCACTGCCGGGGGCGAAGGCCTACTTCGGCGTGCTCGATCGCTCGACCTACCACATCGAGCTGCCGGACAACTGGAACGGCGAGCTGGTGATGTACGCGCACGGCTACGCGGGCGAGGGGCCGCTCCTGCAGGCCGGCATCTCGCCGATCCGAAAGCACCTGATCGACCTGGGCTTCGCCTGGGCCGCCTCAAGCTACGACGAGAACGGCTACGACCCCGACCTGGGCGTGACCGACACGCTCGCCCTGCGCGACTACTTCATCGCCACCTTCGGCAAACCGAAGCGCACCTATCTTGAAGGCACGTCGATGAGCGGGCACATCGTCGTCTCCTCGCTGGAGCAGCACCCCGGCATCTACGACGGCGCCCTGGCCGAGTGCGGCGTGCTGATGCAGGAGCAGGAGATCGATTACCTCGAAGCCTACTCGGCGCTGGCGGACTTCATCTCCGGCGTGAACGCCCTGCCCGCCGCCGACGCAGCGGCCTTCCAGGGTACGCTCACGAACCAGATCGTGCCCGCGCTGGGCACGCCGGACGACTGGACACCGCTCGGCCAGGCGTTCGAGTCGGCCGTGAAGTATCTGACCGGCGGTGCGCGGCCGTTTCGCCACGAGGGCATGGTCGATTTCTACACCGGCGCCTTCGCCGCGATCACGCAGCAGCAGCCCGCCTCGCTCGCCGGCCTGGCAGCAACGGACGACTACTTCACCTTCCACATCGACCCCGACCTCGGCTTCACCGACGACCAGCTGAACAGCGGCGTGCTGCGCACGGCCGCCGACCCGGCCTACCGCAACGCGCAAACGAATCCGGTCTTCGCGCTGCCCACGGGCAAGATCACGGTGCCGCTGCTCACCTATCACACCACCGGCGACAACTTCGTGCCGCTGCTGCACGAGATCAACTACCGCAAGACCGTGGACGCCGCCGGCAACGGCGACCTGCTGGTGCAACGCACCGTGCGGGCGCCGAAGCACTGCCAGTTCGACACCGCCGACCTGGTGCAGGGCTTTGATGACCTCATCGCCTGGGTGGAGCACGGCGTGAAGCCACGGGGCGAAGATCTGCTGCAGGCCGACCTCACCGGCCTGGGGCGCGAGTGGACGCATCACGTGCTGCCGGGCGACGATCAGGGCTACTGAGCGCACGTGGCCCCCATCCCCCGGCCCCTTCCCCCAATACTAGGGGAAGGGGAGATCGTAGTTCGGGACGGTTGCGCCTGAAGGCGGAGCTGGGCGGGTAGCGGTGCATGGAGAGTCCGGGATGGTGCACGATCGCGTGGCGCTGGTCACCGGCGGCAGCCGCGGCATCGGCCTCGCCTGCGTGCGGCGGCTGCTGGCGGACGGCTTCCGCGTGGCCGTGGTCGACGTCAACGAACGGGCGCTGGCCGCGGCGCGCGAGGAGCTGGCCGGCGAGCAGGCGCGGCTGGAACTGGCCGTGGCCTCGGTGAGCGATCGTGCACAGATGGCGGCCGCGGCGGCGCGGGTGGCGCAGCGCTGGGGCGGGCTGGATGCGCTGGTGAACAACGCCGGCGTGAACCGGCCGGGTGGCCTGGCGGCGCAGAACGACGCCGACTGGGACGCGGTGCTGGAGGTGAACCTCAAGGGGCCGTTCGTCTGCAGCGCGGTGTGCCTGCCGCATCTGCGCGGGCGCGGCGGCGCAATCGTGCACATCGGCTCGATCGCCGCGGCGGGCATGGGCGCCTCGCCGGCCTACGCCGCCTCGAAGGCCGGGCTGATCGGGCTGGCGCGGCAGATGGCGCGCGAGCTTGGGCCGGAAGGCATCACCGTCAACGTCGTGGCGCCGGGCGTGACGCGAACCGGCTGGGTCGAGCGCAACCTGGGCGAAGCGCGGCTGCGCGCGGCGGGCGAGGAGGCGCCGCTGCGCCGCGTCACCGCGCCGGAGGAGATCGCCGGCGCCGTGGCCTTCCTCTGCGGCCCGGACGCGCGCCAGATCACCGGCCAGGTGATCTCCGTCTCCGGCGGCGCCTGGATGGTGTAGCCGAGCGTCCGGCGGCGCTCAGGCTCGCGAATGTCGCGGGGGGCGGCAGCATGGCCGGCGACCAGCTCGATGAGAACCGCGAGCTGCGTATTCAGATGGAGATCGTGGTCGACGCCTACGACCCCGAAGAGCAGGCCTAACAGATGGTTTCAAAACCGGCTCGAGTTCCCGCTTGTAGGTGTGCGATCGCACCGGAACGCCGATTTTGAAACCATGTCTTAGGTTGGTACTACTACCTCGAGGAACACCTGACCTTCCCGTTTCGCGCTCGCTGCGTCGCAGGCCGCATGAGCTCGCCGCTGCGCGTCGGCGAGTTCGTCCAGGTTTCCGGCATGCCAGGGGAGGACGAGTGTGAGCACGAGATGTACGTGCAGATCCGCTGGCGGCAGCGCTCGCTGGCAGTTCCGCTCGCCCAGCTCGAAGGCGTGGACGTGGACGAGCAAACCGCCGAGGCGATCGCGGACTGGCACTACTGGGTCGCCCGAGGTTATGAATTCGGCTGAAGCGCGCGGCCACAACCGTTGCAACCGCCGCCGGAGGGCAAATCCCGCTCAAAAGCGCGAGGCGCGGGCGCCACGGGTGCGCGGGTCGATGATGTCGCGCAGTGTATCGCCCACGAGCGTGACCGTGAGCACGGTGACGCAGATCGCCAGCGACGGCGCCCAGACCATGTGCGGCGCCCGCAGGTAGTTCTGCCGCCCTTCGGCCAGCATCTGCCCCCAGGAGGCAGTCGGCGGCTGGGCGCCGAGGCCGAGGAAGCTCAGCGCCGCCTCGATGATCACGGCGGCGGCCAGCGCGATCGAGGCGAGGATCAGCACTTCGTCGATCGCGTTGGGAATCACGTGGCGCCAGAGCACGCGCCCGCTGCTTGCGCCGGAAGCCTGCGCCGCCTCGACGTAGGCACGCGCCTGGATCTGCAAAACCACGCTGCGCATTACCCGCGCCGCCGTGGGAATCAGCACGATCGCGATCGCGATCAGCGCGTTGGCCACGCCGCGGCCGAAGCTGGCGACGATCACCATCGCCAGCAGCAGGGCGGGGATGGACATGATCACGTCCATGCAGCGCTGTACGATCAGGTCGAACCAGCCGCCGAGATAGCCGCTGACCATGCCGATTGCGCTGCCGATCAGCGTGCCGGTGCCCACCGCCACGAAGCCCACCAGCAGCGAGATGCGCCCGCCGTAGAGCAGGCGTGAGAACACGTCGCGGCCGATGCGGTCCGTGCCGAACCAGTAGCGCGTGGACGGTGCTTCAAGCCGTGCGCCGGGCTGCGCGGTGGGCGAATTGGGCGCGATCAGCGGCGCGAACAAGGCAGCCAGGCAGAGCAACAGCAGAATGACGAGCGCTACCGTGCCCACCGGGTTCTGCCGCGCCAGCCGCGCCGCCGCGCGCCAGCGCCCGCGCGAGGCGGGCAGCTCCCAGCTCAGGGCAAGGGCGGCTTCGCTGCGGCTGGCGGCGGTCATCGCAGGCGGATCCTCGGGTCGAGCCAAACGTAGGAGATGTCGACCAGCAGGTTGACCAGCGTGAACGCCGCCGCGGCCAGCAGCGTCACCGCCTGCAAGACGAAGTAGTCCCGGTTGGTGATCGCGTCGAAGGCCATCGAGCCCACGCCGGAGAGCGTGAAGATCGACTCGATGATCACCGTGCCGCCCAGCAGGTAGCCGACCTGCGCGCCGGAGAGCGTCAGCACCGGGATCAGCGCGTTGCGCAGCACGTGGCGCAGCAGCACCAGCCGCGCCCGCAGCCCCTTCGCCCAGGCCGTGCGCACGTAGTCCTCGTGCAGGGCGCCGAGCACGCTGGAGCGCGTCATGCGCACCACGGCGGCGGAGAAACCGGCGCCGAGGATGGTGGACGGGATCAGGAACTGCTGCATGTTGCGCCAGGGGTTGCTGAAGAACGAGATGCCGCCGGCCGGCGGCGTCCAGCGGAACCAGACGGCCAGATAGGTGATCGCCAGCGTGCCGAGCACGTAGCTGGGAATCGAGAGCCCGATCACGCCGAACAACCGCGCCAGGTAGTCGACCGGCGAGCCGCGCGTGGCGGCGCTGAGCACGCCGAGCGGCACCGCGATCAGCAGGCCGATCAGCGAGCCGAGCACGGTCAGCTCCAGCGTGATCGGCACGGCGCGGCGCAGCTCCTTGTTGACGCTGCGCCGGTTCCAGAGGCTGTCGCCGAAGTTGAGCACGGCGGCGTGCCCGGCCCAGTCGAAGTACTGCACCGCCAGCGGCCGGTCGAGCCCCGCCTCGTGCCGCAGCTTCGCCCGCTGGTCCGCCGTGAGCCCGGCGGTGCCGGACTGCGCCGTGAACACGTCGCCGGGCAGAATCCGTGCCATGAAGAAGACGAGCAGACTCACCCCGACGAGCACGGGCACCGCGAGTAGCAGCCGCCGCACGATGTACTGGGCCATGGCTACAGTGGCCGCTCTGCTATGTATCCAGCCACCAGTCCTCCATCGCCTGGTTTCCCCAACCTGTCGGGTCGTTGTACATGTTCGGCAAGAAGCCGTGCAGCTTGGGCGAGTGCACGGAGTACGTGGGCGATTCGGTCCAGGAGACGAAGAACGCCGGCTGCACCAGCTTATTAAAGGCGTCCTGGTATGCTTTCTTCTGCTCGTCCTTGTCTTCCGTCGTCGTCAGCTTGTCCACCGCCGCGTCGAACTCCGGCGAGCTGAGCCGCAGGTAGTTCTTGGGCGAACCCGAGTGCCAAAGCACCAGCATCGAAAGCGGCGCCCAGCGCGGCGTCGTCGGGATAAAGCTGGAGATGGGGCCGTCCGCCTTCTGGCCGTAGTACTTGGCGAAGAAGGCGGTGGCATCCAGCTTGTTCAGCTTGAGGTCGACGCCGATCTCTTTGAGCTGGTTCTGGATCGTTTGCAGCTGGTCGTCGGCGTCGCCGCCGTAGGGGAAGTAGTCGAACGGCACGGTCAGGTTCGCCTGGCCGGCGGCGCTGAGCATGTCCTTCGCCGCCTTCTGGTCGAACTTGTAGGCGTCGCCCAGGTCCGGCGCCGAATCGAACTCGTCGATCCAGGCGTAGGGGCCGAGCACGTTGTAGTCGCCCCCGTAGGCCTTCTTGCCGTAGACCGAGCGGTCCCAGCCCTTGGAGATGCCGATGCGCACGCGCTGGTCGTTCCATGGCGCCTTGTCCGCGGGGAAGCCCATGGCGAAGATGTTGGACTGCCAGCGGCTCTGCAGCTTGAACACCACGGTGTTCTTCTGCGCGGCCAAGATGTCCTTAATGTCGTCCAGCGGGTTCAGCAAGGCGTACTGCGACATCTCGTACTGGCCGGCGATGAACGCGGCCTTGGAGGAAGCGTTGTCCTTGAAGTTGTCGAACTGCATCGCGTCCATGTAGGGACGATCGGTGCGGTAGTAGTCCGGGTTGCGCTTGTAGTGCGCCGAGACGTTCGGCTGGAAGTTGTCGAGAATGAACGGCCCGGTGCCGATCGCGCGCTTGGAGAAGTCGCCATCGGCATCGGCGACTTCGTGCGCGAGCATGACGATGCGAGGGTCGGCCATCGCCTGCAAGACGTAGTTCGCGGGCTTGGTCAGCGAAATCTTGACCGTCTGCGGGTCGACGGCATCGACTTTGACCGCGGCCAGGTAGGTCGCCGTCTCGGGGTTGGCCAGGAAAGCGTTGAGGCTGTACTTGACGTCGTCGGCGGTAAAGGCCCGTCCTTTGACTGGATCGACGTTCTGGAACTTCACGTTCGGCTTCAGCTTGAACGTGTAGGTCATCGCGTCGGGGTGTTCCATCGAGGCGGCGAGGTCGTTGGTGATCATCAGCCGCCAGGGGTTGTACGGCTGAAGCTCGGTGCCGTACTGGGCGCGGATCAGCCGGCTGTAGACCGGCGTGTAGATGTTCGCGCTCTCGTAGGAGGCGGACTTGACCGGGTCGAGTCCCGGCGGCACCACGTGCGTGCCGAAGCGCAGTGTGCCGCCCTTCTTCGGCGTCGCCTTGAGGTCGGGCGCATTGTTAACCCAGCCGAAGTCGGCGATCTTGGGCGTGGCGCTGCCCGCGCTCGCCGCCGGCGATCCGGCCGCGGCGCTCGCGGCGGGTGCGCTCGTGGCAGCGCGAGTTGCGGCAGCGCTGGCCGCGGCCGAGGCGGCGGGCGCCGCTGAAGTCGCGCTGGCGGCGGTGGTGGCCGCCTTCGTCGCGGTGGCGGCCGCGCCCTTCTTGTTGTTATTGCTGCTGCTGCAGCCGACCATCCACAGCGCCGCGCCGCCGAGGCCCGTCAACGCCGCACCGCGCAGCGCCGCTCGCCGGCTCAGGCGCGAGCCGGTAATCACGTGATATCGTTGAGCCCCCATGCTGCCCCCTCCGCTCACGCTGAACTGCATTCGCCGCAAAGGCCGCGGTTCCATCGCGAGCCCGCGCTTCGACGCTGACCTGCATCCGCCGTCGAGCCCTCGGCATCGCCCATCAGGATGAAGGAATCGATCGCTTCTCGGCCTGGGCGCTTCGCCACGCGACGCGGCTGGCATCGGCAGATGGCGCAGCTCGCACGAGCGTTGGCCCGAAGGCGCGGGGGTCACCTCCTTACCTACGCCGCTCGATGCGTGAGACTGGCCAAACCAATCGGATCGAAGGGGCGTCGGTTGCGGTGTGGATGCGGCCGGCCACCACCTCGCCGCACGCCGACGAACCGGCTTAGCGCGTTCTATCACCATGTTGAAGGGCTGTCAATGATTGCAGAACGCAACCTTGACAGCCTCTAAGGTTTTGTTTAGAAAATCAGGGGCCGCGGCGGCGCCGTGTTGTGGCTCGTGCCCCGCGCTGCTCGGCGGACTCAAGCTCGGAGAATACTGACGTGGCTGACCAGGTTACCGAACTGCAGGAACTCGATACGACGGACGTCGATCGCTGGGTCGGACAACCCGTCGGCGGCGGCCAGTTGGAGGAGCCGATCTCCGCCACCGACATCCGCCGCTGGGCGCAGGGGATGCAGAACCCGAACCACCTCTACATCTCCCGGCCCTTCGCCGAGCAGAGCCTGCTCGGCCGCTTCGTGGCGCCGCAGTCGTTCACGATCTGCTGCGACGTGGGCCACGGCGCCACGCCGGCGATCCAGGGCACGATCCCCGGCTCGCACATGCTCTTCGGCGGCGACGAGTGGTGGTTCTTCGGCCCGCGCATCGCGCCGGGCGACCGGCTGCACTCCGAGCGGCTCTGCTTCGACTACAAGGTCGCCCGCACCAGCTTCGCCGGCCCGACCATGTTCCAGCGCGGCGACACGACCTACGTGAACCAGGGCGGTGAGATCATCGCCAAGCAGCGCTCGACCTCGATCCGCTATCTGGTCGCCAACGCGCAACGGTTGCAGTCGCTCAAGGACCTCGAACACGAGCCGGAGTGGACGGACGAGGAGCTGGACCGCATCGAGCGCGAAAGGCTCGCGTACTACGCCACGTTTCAGGACCACGTGCAGCGCGGCTTCGACGACGTGCGCGAAAGCGAGAAACTGCCGCGCGGCGTGATCGGCCCGCACACGCTGCAGAGCCTCACGACGGAGTGGCGCGCCTACATCTTCACCGTCTGGGGCTCGAACGCGCCGGACGGCCGGCCCACGTCGACGCAGTCATCGGGCTGGCTGCCGGAGATGTCACAGGACCGCGAAAAGGCGAAGCTGGACCCGGCGCAGGGAGACGGCCTCTACAAGGGTCCCTCGCGCGGACACGTGCAGGACCGCTACGCCAGGCTGATCGGCGTGCCGCGCGCCTACGGCTACGGCGCCAGCATGGGCGCCTGGGTGCTGGACTACATCGGTAACTGGGCCGGCGAGCGCGGCTTTATCACCCACAGCAACGTGCAGTACCGCCATCCGCCCTTCGTCGGCGACGTGACATACCTCGACGCTTACGTGGACGAGAAGCGCGCCGAGCCGGAGGGTGGCATGGTACGCCTCGCGGTGCAGCTGAGCACGCACCTCGGCCAGCAGATGGCGCGCGGCAGCGTCGAGGTCCGCTTCTCGTAGGGCACAGGAAACAGGGAATAGAATGGGCCGGCGGATCGCGCATGAGTGGACCAGTGCAAGCTGCCGGCTCAATCCCGCAATGGGACACCGAACGATCTGGACAGGCACCGAACCGCTTCTCCCTGTCCCCTGTTCCCTGTTCCCTGCCCACGGAGGGCCGCCGTGATCTTCGCGCCGGACCTGCTGGCCGGGCGCGTGGCCCTCGTCACCGGCGGCGGCACGGGCATCGGCCGCGGCATTGCGCTGGAGCTGGCGCGGGCAGGGGCGAGCGTGGCCCTGCTGGGCCGGCGGCCGGAGCCGCTGACGGGCGTGGCCGGTGAGATCCGCGCGCTTGGCCGCTGCGCCCTTGCCGTGCCGGCGGATGTGCGCGACTGGGAGGCGGTGCAGGCGGCGGTGCAGTGCACGGTGGCGGAGCTGGGCGGGCTGGATATCCTCGTCAACAACGCGGGCGGGCAGTTCGGCGCCCCCTTCGAGACGCTTTCGCCGAAGGGCTGGAAGGCCGTGATCGACGTCAACCTCAACGGCGTCTTCCACTGCATCCGCGCCGCCGGCGAGGTCTTCATTCCGCAGCGACGCGGCAAGGTGATCAACATTATCGCCGCCTTCAGCCGCCGCGCCGCGCCGAACCTGGCGCACTCCGGCGCCGCACGGGCCGGGGTCGAGAACCTGACGCGCTCGCTGGCGCTGGAGTGGGCGCCGTACAATATCCAGCTCAACTGCATCTCGCCCGTCGTGCTCACCGAGGCGTATCTGAAGAACGCGGGCGGCACACCCGGAGCAATCGAGCGCTTCGTCGCCTCGGTGCCGGCCGGGCGCGGCGGCTCGGAGCAGGAAGTCGGCTGGCTGGCGGTCTTCCTCGCCTCGTCCGCCGGCGACTACATGACCGGCGAGCACCTGGCGCTGGATGGCGGCTACTGGCTGGCGACGGCCGTGGGCGGCGCCGCTCGCGCCGTCGCGGATCGGGGCTGAGATGGCGAGCGCCTCGCCCAACGGCGCCACGGCCGCCGCGGCCGGTCCGCGCGGGCCGCTCGAAGGGCTGCGTGTGCTCGACCTGACGCGCGGCGCGGCCGGGCCGCACTGCACGAAACTGCTGGCGCTCTACGGCGCGACGGTGATCAAGGTGGAGCGGCCGCGCACCGGCGACCTGATGCGCCATGCCGGCCCGTTCGTGGGCGACACGCCCGGCATCGATCGCTCGCTCGCCTTCCTCGATCTCAACGTGAACAAGCTCGGCATCACGCTGAACCTGGCCTGTGAAAGCGGCCGTGCGATCGCCCTGGAGCTGGTGCGGCGCGCCGATGTCGTGGTCGAGAGCTTTCGGCCCGGCACGCTGGCGCGGCTGGGGCTCGACTACGCGGCGCTGTGCGCGGTGAAGCCGGACGTGGTGCTCGCTTCGATCTCGAACTTCGGCCAGACGGGGCCGTACCGCGACCTGCCGGCCAGCGAAATCGTGCTCTACGCCATGGGCCACGAGATGTACGGCACCGGCCAGCCCGACGCGGAGCCCGCCTCGATGGCGCCGGGCGTGAACCTGCGCTTCGCCGGCCAGACCGCGGCCGTGGCGACGATCGCCGCCCTGCTCGGCCGCGACGCGCACGGCCGGGGCGACTGGATCGACGTCTCGATCATGGAGTGCTTCGCCGCGTCGATCGACCGCCGCGCCATCTCGCTCACGGCCTACGACTACACCGGCGAGAAGATGGTGCGGCTCGCCTCCGTGCAGGGTATCGCCATCCCGCCGATGTTCAACATCTGCGGCGATGGCTACTTCCACATGACCGTCGGGCAGGGAACGTGGTGGGACGGCTTCGTCGCGGCGCTGGACCAGCCCTTCCTGCGCGAGCCGCGCTTCGCGCCGCCGCTGACCGATCCACTGCTGCGCGAGGAGTTCGACGCCTTCTGGCTGCCGTGGTGCATGGCGCGCACCAAGCGCGAGATCGTGGCGCTCTTCCAGGAGCACGGCCTGCCCGTGGCGCCGGTCAACTCGATCGCCGATCTCGCCAGCGACCCGCATCTCGAAGCACGCGACTACTTCGCCAATCTGTTGCATCCGGTGGCCGGCATGGCGCGCTACCCCGGCCCGCCCTGGCAGATGCAGGGCACGCCCGGCGCTCTGTGGAAGGCCGCGCCGCTGCTGGGCGAAGACAACGCGCGGATCTATGGCGAGCTGGGCTACGATCGCGAGGCACTGGCGAAGCTCGCCTCGGCGGGGGTGGTGTGAGGGCAGTGGGCGTAGGGCGCAGGCAGCAGGTCGTAGGAATACAGGCGGATACGCGGGAGCACGGCGTCCCGGCAGAGGCGGAGAGATGGCCAGGCGGCCCGGCGACGGATTGAGCGA
Organism: Dehalococcoidia bacterium; assembly: GCA_035310145.1. NCBI lineage: Bacteria > Bacillati > Chloroflexota > Dehalococcoidia > Dehalococcoidia bacterium. The sequence goes on along the minus strand of DATGEL010000038.1, from coordinate 10,062 downwards.
CGGGGCGGACGACCGAGCAGCGCCCAGCCCCGCTACGCCCTATGCCCTGCCCCCTACGCCCTTACAGGGCGTGCGCGTGCTCGACCTGGGCGTGGTGCTTGCCGGGCCGCAGGCGGCGTTGCTGCTGGCCGACCTCGGCGCCGAGGTGATCCGCGTCGAATCGACGCAGTACTTTCCGCCGCAGACGCGCGGCATCTTTGCCCACCCGTCGCCGGAGGTCGTACGAAACACGATCCCCGTTTCCGGCGGCTACCCCAACCGCGAACCGGGCGAGCGGCCCTGGAACCGCTTCCCCTGGTTCAATACGCACGCGCGCAACAAGCTGAGCATGACCGTCGATCTGCAGCAGCCGGCAGGCGTCGCCGTCTTCCGTCGCCTCGCCGCGCTCAGCGATGTGCTCCTCTCGAACCAGAGTCCCGGCACGCTCGAAAGGCTCGGCCTGGGCTACGCCGCGCTCTCGCGGGAGAACCCGGGGTTGGTCTATGTCGAGGCCTCCTCGTTCGGCGCCAGCGGCCCGTCGCACGACTACCGCGCGCTCGGCCTGCAGATGGAGGCGTTCGCCGGGCACGATCTGCTGCGCCACTACCGCGATCGCGACGTCTCTTCCAACACCTGGGCGGTGACGGCCGATGCGGCCGGGGCGCTGGGCATGGCGCTGGCGGCGCAGATGGCGCTCTACGCCCGCCGCCGCAGCGGCCACGGCCAGTACGTCGACCTCTCGATGATCGAGAACTTCATCGGCCTGATCGGCCCGCACGTCCTCGACTTCATGCATAACGGCCGCGTACCGCGCAGCCTCGGCAACCGGCACTACTCGGCGGTACAGGGCTGCTATCCCTGCCAGGACGCCGGGGGCCCCTCGCGCGCAGCCGACCGCCATGGTCGCGAACGCGGCCATCTTCAACAAGCTGCGTCGCAGACGACAAATGACCGCTGGCTGGTGCTGACCCTGCCGGACGACGCGGCCTGGCAGGCGTTCTGCCGCGCCACCGGCAATCCGCCCGGCTGCGATGACGCGCGCTTCGCCACGGTCACATCGCGGCTGGAGAACCACGACGCGGTAGACGAACTGATCGCCGGCTGGACGCAAACCCTGCCGCGCGAGGAGGCGGTCGTGCGGCTGCGGGCGGAAGGACTCATGGCCGGCCCGGTGCTGGACGACGCGGACGCGATGGCCGATCCTCACCTCGCCGCGCGCGGCTTCTTCTGGGAGATCGACCAGGCGGATACGGGCCGGCATCGTTATCCCGGCATGCCGTACCGCTTCGCCAACGCCAAACCCGGCGTGCGGCAACCGCCGATCCTGCTGGGCGAGCACAACGCGCAGATCTACAAGGAGCTGCTCGGCGTGAGCGACGCCGCGTACGAGCAGTTGATCGCGGAGGGCCACATCGGCACGGAGTACGCGGCGCACATCCGGTAGCCGTGGCCCCCATCCCCCGGCCCCTTCCCCCAATTCTAGAGAAGGGGAGATCTTGGGACGGATGGTTGGGGCTGAAGGCGTGGCAATAGCTCCCCTCTCCCAGGATTGGGAGAGGGGCCGGGGGTGAGGGCCGACCACCGGGGGTGAGGGCCGAGCGCCGAGCGTGAAGCCGTCGGATGCTTCGTAGGCAGAGGAGGCAGGAGATGACCACCGACGCACAACCCGAGATGGTGCAGATGGACGCGACGGATGTCGATCGCTGGATCGGCGTGCCGCTGGGCGGGCAGCAGTTCAAGGAGCCGTTCTCCACCAACGATATCCGCCGCTTCGTGCAGGGCATGCAAAACGCGAACCCCCTCTACTACAACGAGGAGTTCGCCGCGCAGAGCGTCTTCGGCCGCATCGTCGCGCCGCAGTCGTACTTCGGCGGCGGGCCGGGCACCGGCGCCACGCCCTCGATCCAGGGCACCGTGCCCGGCTCGCACATGCTCTTCGGCGGCGACGAGTTCTGGTTCTTCGGCCCGCGCGTCTTCCCCGGCGACCTGCTGCGCATGGAGCGCATGCTCTTCGACTACCGCGTGACGAACACCAGCTTCGCCGGTCCGACGATGTTTTCCCGCGGCGACACGGTCTACTACAACCAGCGCGGCGAATCGATCGCCCGCCAGCGATCGACCTCGATCCGTTATCTTGCGGAGAACGCCCGCCGCCTCGGCAGCTTCGACCACCTGCGCGTCGACCCGGAGTGGACCGACGAGGAGTTGGAGGCGGTCGAGCTGGAGAAGATCCGCTACATCAAGAGCTACCTGGACCGCGGCCACCTGCCGCGGCTCTGGGCCGATGTGAAGGCCGGCGAAAAGCTGCCGCGCCGCGTGCTGGGGCCGCACAGCATCCAGAGCTTCACCACGGAGTCGCGCACCGACGTGGGCGGCTGGGAAGCGCACTACGACGGCGGCGGACCGTCCTCGACCATGCAGGCCGGCTGGCTGCCCGAGATGTCGCGCAACGAAGAGCGCATGTCGATCAACCCCGGCGCGGGCGACGGCCTCGTCTACGGCCCCTCGCGCGGGCACGTGCAGCCGCGCTGGGCGCAGTTCATCGGCATGCCGCGCGGCTACGGCTACGGCGCGACGATGGGCGCCTGGGTGACGGACTACCTGACCAACTGGGCCGGCGAGCACGGCTTCCTGCTGCACGTGAACACGCAGTACCGCAACCCAGCCTTCACCGGCGACGTGACCTACCAGGACGGCGAGGTGGTGGACAAATCTATTGACACGCAGGGCCGCACGATCGTGCAGGTGCGCCACACGATGAGCAACCAGCTCGGCACCGTCATGGCCCGCGGCGTCGGCGAGATCCTGCTGCCGAAGGAGTAGCGAGGGCGCCGCCGACCGCTGCGGCCGCGTCCTGGCCTGTTGCACCGTTACGTCGCTCTCGGAAGCCGCCATGTTGAAGCGCCGCGCACCACTGCCGGACAATAGCGCCGGGCAGGCCAGCAGCACGGTACGGAGGCATGGGTGACAACCAGCACACTTCTGAATGAGCAGAGCCGGCTGCGAGAAATCCTTGATGCCTACTGCATCCGGCGCGGGGAGTTCGTGCTCGCCGCGGGCGGCAGGAGCAGCTACTTCTTCCAGGGCAAGTTCGCCACGCTCTCGCCCGAGGGCGCCCGGCTCACCGGCGAGCTCGTCTTCGAGCGGCTGCGCGGACAGGGCATCGAAGCGGTGGGCGGCAAGGCGCTCGGCGCCGACCCGATCGCCACCGCCGTGGCGCTGACCAGCGGCCTCCACGGCGAGCCGCTCCCGGCCTTCATCGTGCGGCCGCAGCGCAAGGACCACGGCATCGAGGACCTGATCGCGGAGTCATACGCGCCGGATGGCAAGCCCCTGATCTCGCCCGGCCGGCGCGTGGCGATCGTCGATGACGTGGCCACCTCGGGGCGCTCCTGCATGGACGCGGTGGACGCGGTAAAGGCCGCGGGCTGCGAGATTGCCAAGATCGTTGTCCTGGTCGACCGCCAGCAGGGCGCCGCCGAGTTCTTCGCCAAACAGGGCTATCCCTTCGAAGCGTTGTTCGTCGCGGACGCGAGCGGCAACCTCAGCAACGCGTAGTCGCGCCCGGGAAACGCGCCTTTCCCGGCGGCTACCACGCCGCGGCAAGGCTGTCGGCGCGCGGGTCGGCGGCGCCGCGCAGCACGCCCGTCGCCTGGTCGATCACGATCGCGTGCGCGTGGCCCATCATGCTCGACCAGGCGTCCGTCAGCGCTACCTCGTGGCCCAGCTCGCGCAGCCGCGCCACCGTCCGCGGCGGGAAGCGGTCCTCCAGCACCAGTTCGGGCGGATCGCCGGGCAGGCCGCGGCCGTGCACCCAGCGCGGCAGCTCGATCGCCGCCTGCGGGTCGTCGATCAAGCCGTAGGCGAGCAGCGCCGTGTAGACCTGCAGGTGCGTCTGCGGCTGGCCGTCGCCGCCCATGGTGCCGAAGACGATCGCCGGCCGCCCGTTGCTGAACGCCATTGAGGGGATCAGCGTGTGCAGCGGCTGGCGGCGCGGGCCGAGCGCGTTGGGGTGCGCCGGATCGAGCGAGAAGGAGCAGCCGCGGTTGTGCAGCTCGATGCCGTAGCCGGGCACGACCAGGCCGGAACCGACGCCCATGTAGTTGCTCTGGATCAGCGAAACCGCGTTGCCTTCGCCGTCGGCGGCGCAGAGATAGATCGTGTCGCCGGACGAGATACCGGCCGGGCTCGTCGCCGCGCTCAGTGGATCGATCTGCCGCCGCCGCGTTTCCAGGTACGCCTCGTCCAGCAGGACGCGCGGCGCCACGCGCATGCAGCCCGGATCGGCCAGGCAGGCAGCGCGGTCGGCGAACGAGAGCTTCTTCGCCTCCACCAGGAGGTGCACGGTTTCCGGCTCGAGCGGGCCCTGCCCGAGCGCGAGCCCTTCGCTCAGCTTCAACGCCTGCAGCGCCGTCACGCCCTGTGTGGGCGGCGGCATCTCGTAGATCGTGTACCCGTGGTAGTCGATGGCGAGCGGCTCGACCCAGCGGCCGTGGTGCGCCGCCAGGTCTTCGCGCGTGACGAAGCCACCCTCGGCCAGCAGAAAGTCCGCCGTGGCCGCCGCGATCTCGCCCTCGTAGAACGCGTCGCGTCCCTGTTCGGCCACGAGCCGCAATGTGCGGCCCAGCTCCGGCACGCGCAGCGAGGCGCCGGCCGCCGGCGCCTTGCCGCCCGGCGCGTACAGGTCCAGCCAGCTACGATGCACCCAGGGCTGCTTCGCCACGAAGGCGAGGCGATCGGCGAGATAGGGCGTCGCGGGCGCGCCGTCCTCGGCATACGCGATCGCCGGCTGCAGCGCGGCGGCCAGGCCCAGCCGGCCGAAGCGCTCGCTCGCCATCGCCCAGCCGTCGACGACGCCGGGCACGGAGACAGCCATCGCGCCACGCTGCGGCATGGCGTTGTGGCCCGCGGCGCGCACCCGCTCGATCGAGGCGAGGCTGCCGGCGCGGCCGGCCGCATCCAGCGCATGCAGGCCGCCTCCGGCCGCGTCCCAGATCAGCATGAACAGATCGCCGCCCGTGCCGCAGAGGATCGGATAGACGACGTTGAGCGCGGCGCTGGCGGCGATCGCGGCATCCATGGCGTTGCCGCCCGCCTGCATCAGGCGGAGCCCGGCCTGCGCGGCCAGATAGTGTGGGGCGCAGACGATGCCGTTGCGGGCCAGCGTCTGCGGGCGGTGGTTCGCCATGTGCGTGCGCCTCCGGCAACCACGCTATCACGCCCGGCGGCAACGGGCGCGGCGGCAAGCAGCGAGGGCAGCGTGCCTGCCGGGCGCCGCCGCGGACGGGCAAGGCAGCGCGCCCTTGATAAAATAATGAGCGCTCACTACTGTTGACGGCAGCGCCCGCTCAGTACCTGGATCCGACGGCAAGGGGGTGGCAAATGGCATCCGCAGGCAGCGTCCCGAAGCGCCGTGGCACGGCGCCGATCACCGGCGCCTCCGGCGGCATCGGGCTGGAGCTGGCGCGGCGGCGCTGCGCCAACTGGCCGCCGGGCTGGTGCAGAGGCACGGCGTACGCGCCACCGTGCTCGCCCGTGACCTTGCCGATCCCGCCTCGCCCGCCGCCATCCGCGCGGCCTGCGAGGCGGTGGGCATCGAGATCGACGTGCTGGTGAACAACGCCGGCTTCGCCGGCTGCGGCGCTTTCAGCGAGAGCGATCTCACGGTCGAGCCGCAAATGATCCAGGTGAACACGGCGGCGCTCACGCAGCTGGCGCGGCGCTCCGGCCGCATCCGCAACGTCGCCTCCACCGCCGCCTTCCAGCCCGGCCCGCTGATGGCCGTGTACTATGCGACCAAGGCGTGCGCGCTCAGCTTCTCCGAGGCGCTGGCGAACGAGCCGCGCGGCTCCGGCGTGAGCGTCCACCGCGCTCTGCCCCGGAGCGGCCGCCTCCGGCTTCCAGAAGCGCGCGGCGATGGAAGATTCGCGGCTGGTGGCAGGCAAGATCGCCCTCGCCGGCTACGCGGGCAGGAAAAAGGGGCAGACCGTGGTGATCCCGGGCTTCCGCAACAGGGCGCTCGCCTTCTCCGTGCGCCTGACACCGCGCCCCCTGGTCACGCGCTTCGTGCGCCCTGCGCAGGAGCGCGTGTAGCACGACAGTTCGCCTACGCCCTACGCCCTACGCCCTACGCCCTACGCCCTAGCAAGGAGGTCGCCGTGCCCGAGCAATCGCCTCGTCCGCGTCCAACCGCCGCGCTGCGCGCCGCGCTCGCGGGCGGCGGGCCGGTGCTGGCGCCCTACGCCGCCGACCCGCTCAACACGCTGCTGGTGCAGCGGCTCGGCTTTCCCGCGGCCTACCTCGGCGGCGGGGCGCTGGGCTACGTGCTGGGCACGACGGAGGCGCGGCTCACCAGCAGCGACGTCGTCAACGTCGTGCGCGGGATCACCGCCGTCTGTGACCTGCCGCTGATCGTGGATGTCGCCACCGGCTTCGGCGACCCGATCCACGTCGAGCGCACGGTGCGCGAGCTGGAGCGGGCCGGCGCCGCGGGCATCGAGATCGAGGACCAGCTCACGCCGAAGCACGCGCACCACCACAAAGGCATCGACCACCCGGTAAGCGAAGAGGCGATGGTGGAGAAGGTCCAGGCGGCCGTGGCGGCGCGCGAAGATCCCGATTTCCTGGTCATCGCCCGCACCAACACCGTGGCGGAGGTCAATCTGGAAGAGGGCATTCGCCGCGCCAACGCCTACGCCGAGGCCGGCGCCGACCTGATCATGATCTTCCCGCGCAACGACGAGGAGTTCCGCCGCCTGCCGCGCGAGATCGCCAAACCGCTGGCGGCGATGACGATCGCCGTGGCCCGTCCGCCGCGCTTCACGCCGGCGCAGCTCGCGGATCTGGGCTATCCGCTGACGATCGAGGCGCAGGCGGGCATGCTGGCGGCCTACGCGGCGGTGCGGCGCGGCTATGAGCAGATGCTCAAGCAGGGCTACGTCGAAATGGACCCGGAAGAGTTGATGCGCAACCGCGCCGAGATGGACGAGCTGGTCGGCCTGCCCGCGCTCTGGGAGCTGGAAGCGCGCACGACCGAGCGGCCGGAGCGGCTGCCGCGCCACTGAGCGCCATACCGGCCAAATGGTCCTGCAGCCTCGGCCGAATTGGCGCTGGTGGCTGCACCACTTTCGCGCTACAAGGGAAGAGGAGGGGCGTCCCGCCGCCGCTTCAGCCACCCACAGGAGCATCGCAGTATGGACCGCATCCGTCCGCTGAGCCGCCAGGAAGCACACCCCGACGTTCAGCCGTTCTACGACCAGGACATGAAGGCGTTCGGGCTGGTGCTGAACCCCACCGGCGTGCTCGCCTACCGCCCGCCGATCATGACCGCCATGCGCGGCCTCAACCGCTCGATATTCAAAGAACCGACGCTGGCGGCCGGGCTGAAGTCGCTGGTCTGCGTGCGCATCGCCGCACTGGTCGGCTGTCCCTTCTGAGTGGACATCAACGCTGCCGGCGGCAGCAACGCGGGCGTAGCCGACGAGAAGATCGCCGCGCTGCCCGACTACGCTACGAGTCCGCTTTTCGATGAGGCCGAGCGCGCCGCGCTGGCGCTGGCCGACACGATGACGCAGGCCAGCGTCGAGGTTGACGACGCGCTGTACGCGCGCCTGCGCACGCACTACAGCGACGAGCAGCTCGTGGAGCTGGCGGCCACGGCGGCGCTGGAGAACTTCCGCGCCCGCTTCAACCGCGTCTTCCGCATCGAGCCGAACAGCCTCTACTGCCCGATCGAGGGGCACGCGGCGGCGGGCGCGTAGATCTACGGCGAAGTAACGCTCGCTTCAGGCGCGCAGCAGCGGCGCGATCCAGGCGCGATGATCGTCGTAGTGCAGATACGTATCGCCGGCGATCTTCTGCACGCGCGACCGGGGATCGTCCGCGGCAAGCGGAGCGACGAGCGCGGACTCGGGCATCTCCTGCACCTCCGCCAGCACGGCGGCGTGCGCGGCGTGGAACTCGGCCCTCACGGCGTCCGGCGGCAGCGCCGCGCCGCGCTCGCGCAGGATCGCGTTGACGCCGTCCGTGTCCAACGTGGCGAGCGCGGACTGGTTGATCGCGAACGCCTCGTGCTCGGGCGCGCCGCGCAGCAGCGCGATCAGCACCCGCTCCCAGGCGGCGATGTGCGCCAGGTGGTCCTTCAGCGACCAGCCGTCTGCACCGGTCGCCGCCAGCCGCGCGTCGGGGACGCCGGCAAGGTCCGCATCCAGGGCCGACCGCGCCGCACGGATGCGGTTCAGCAGCGCGTCCTTGCTCTCGGGAAACGCTGCGCCGGCTTCGTCCGCCATCGTCCGCCCTCCGCCCGCACAGCCTTGCGGCCGGCTGTCCATCGCCAAGTATAGCGGCTGCACGCCGGGGGTTCAGCCCGCGATGAGCGGGGCGGTGCCCCGTCGCCGGGTACGCCGGCTTGAAAATCGTTGGCGCTGCCCCGTCTTGCCTTGCGATTAGCAACTTCCTGTGCTACCTTCGCCGCAACATCCGCAGATGGCCGCCGTTCGGCCACCGCAATCGAGGGAACGCGGCGATGCGCTTCGGTGTGCTCTACGAGATTCATACGCCCCGGCCCTGGCATGAGCGCAGCGACTACGAGCGCTACTGGCAGTGCATCGAGGAGATCAAGCTCGCCGAATCGGTGGGCTTCGACCAGGTCTGGGCGGTAGAACACCACTTCACCGAGGAGTTCGCGCACTGCTCGGCGCCCGAGGTCTTTCTCAGCGCCGTGGCCCAGCATACGACGACGATGCGCATCGGCCACGGCGTCGTGCTGCTGCCGAAGGCGTATAACCACGCCATTCGCGTGGCCGAACGCTGCGCGGCGCTCGACATTCTCAGCCACGGCCGGCTGGACGTGGGCACGGGCCGCTCCGCCACCACACTCGAGCTGCGCGGCTTCGAGATCGACCCGGACGACACGCGCCCGATGTGGGAAGAGGCGATCCAGATCCTGCCGAAGTTCTGGACGGAGGAGCGCGCCTCGTTCAAGGGCCGCTACTACGACATACCCAGGCGCACGGTGCTGCCGCACCCGCTGCAGAAGCCGCACCCGCCGCTGTGGATGGCCGGCGGGCAGCAGGCCTCGCTGGAGCTGGCGGCGCACTACGGCCTCGGCTTCCTGCACTTCGCCCTGCTGGACCCGGCCGAGTCGTTCAACTACGTGCGCAACTACAAGGACAAGATTCGCCAGGCGCAGCCCGTGGCCGGCTTCGTCAACAACCAGTTCGGCGCCTTCACGATCGGCTTCTGCGGCGAAGACGAAGCGGAGGTGCGCAACGTCGGCGGTCCCGGCGCGCTCTACTACGCGGGCGAGCGCAATCGCGTGCAGGGCGCCTGGGAGAAGGCCTACGGCACGGTGCCGGAGTCGTACCGGCACTATCAGAACCAGACGAAGAAGCTGGACCTGACCGCGAAGGACGCGCTGCCGGGGCTGCTGAACATCGGCTCGATGGCGGTGGGCACGCCCGAGCAGTGCCGCAAGGTCGTCGAGATCTACGACCAGGCCGGCGCCGACCAGCTGATCCTCTACATGGAGCTGCCGTACCTCAAGCACGAGCAGATCGCCAAGTCGATCCGCCTCTTCGGCGAGCAGGTGATCCAGCCCTACCGCGCCGCCCCCGCTCGGCCCGAAGCCGCCGGCGACACCGCGCGCGTCTCCTGAGCCGCGGCGCCTACTCGTACCTGAGCGCCTCGATCGGGCGCAGGCTGGAGGCGCGGTAGGCCGGATAGACGCCGAAGACCAGCCCGATGCAGATCGAGACGCTGGCCGCCAGCAGGATCGAGCCAAGCGAGACCAGCGTCTGGATCGTCTGGCCGTTCAGCTTCTGCCCGTCGATCAGCCGCGAGGCGCCGATGCCGATCGCGATGCCCAGCGCCCCGCCCAGCACACTCACGACCAGCGACTCGACCAGGAACTGCGAGAGGATGTCGAACCGCCTGGCGCCGATCGCCTTGCGGATGCCGATCTCGCGCGTGCGCTCGGTGACGGAGACGATCATGATGTTCATGATGCCGATGCCGCCGACGACCAGCGAGATGCCGGCGATCGCGCCCAGCAGGATGGTCAGCACCTGCGTCACGCCGGTCTGC